>CALMUU010000129.1 GCA_937872965.1 uncultured Actinomycetes bacterium | reverse complement strand
TCATATTTGTGGTCGCATGTGTCATCGCATCGTATTTGTCGAGGGGATTTGGCCGAACTTAATCCATATGAATTGAACGGTTCTCGGTATAGCGCTGTGGGTTCAACAATGTCTACAACACCACAGTTAGCGATGTCGTGCATTATTCCTGTTCCTCAGAAATCGTTGGTACTACTTCTCCTTAACCTTGCCCTTGCAAGTATTGGATGTATGTTGTGTATAAGGTTGTTATTTTCCCGTGTCCCGCAATGGCTGGGTATTGCTTTTGCTGCCACTGGTCCTATGCTCATCTACGGGACGTGGCCTCATTCATCTTCATTCGCTTGGGCACCTCTTTGCGTCTATTCATTAGCTGTACTTCAGCTTCGAGGTTTCTCGTGGCGCAGAGTGCTCTTTACGCTTTTGATGCAAGTGTTTCTACTGCTGTCAGGTCAACCAGAAATCACGCTTTTTGTATGGAGTCAGCCTTATGATTTCTTGTGCTCAGCGGAGCTCCATACGTACAACGGTTGTAAATCTTGCTCGCCATATCGCTATTTCTGTGAGTGCTGCTTTATTAAGCGCATTTGCGCTTATTCCTGTTGGGAGTAATGCTCTTTCTAGTGCTGCTGCTGAATCGCGGGGAGTGGTTTCATGGGTTCCATGGTCGGCTCAGTGGATTGCGCTAAAAGCTAATGGCACTGCATTTATTCTGCAGTTTCTTGATCCAGCGCTCCATTCGAGCGCAAATACTTACAGGACGGCGATTTCACCCCAGCCCTATAGCCGTCTGACGGCGTGGACAGGTTTTATTTCATTATGTCTCGTCGTGGCGACACTCGTATTTTCCCGAAGACGCGCCATGGACAATGACGATAACAAACAGCACCTCTCTTTACTAGATGATAAGACAGTGCTTTCTCTTGTGCGATATCTCAGTATCAGTGCGTTCGTTTCCTGTCTCATAAGTTTGCGAACGCCATGGACCGAAGCACTCTGTAGCCGGATTCCTGGTGTGGCGAGTTTGGATCGAAATCTCTTTCGTTACTTGACAGTGTTCTTTATTTTCTTCGCGGCGCTTGCATGTTGTCACCTCCTAACGAAACGAATATTACTTTTTACATTTGGAACATTCCTCGCTATCCGCCTTGCCGTTTTTGTATATCTTTGGAGGAAGGCATCTTCGCTCAATGAGGGAAGTCGTGAATTTAGAAATAACGTGGCTATCTCATATTCAACACTTGTTGTTCAGAGGTGGGCAGTTGTCTTATTGAGCGTCATAGTTCTCACTATCTTTGGATTGTCTTTGCGGGCAAAGAAAATGTCCACCATTCGAGTTTTACTTTCTATTGCTCTATGTATCGAGATTTCTCAAATTCTTTTTATCCGTCCACAGAATTGGGTTGTTGCACGCCCTTCGCCTGTTGCACAGGATGTGCGTAAAATTGTTAATGCATCTGGGCAGCGTTTGTTAGCACCTGCTAGTTATTTTGCCACGATAGGAACTTGGTTAGAGGTCCCTTCGCCGACAGGCTATTCACTGATTTCGGAAGATCAGAATAAATTTATTAGTGACCTCCAATCTTGTAAGGGAGCCAACGACTTTATTTATTTTGCTTGCGGGTATGATGAAAATGATTCTCGTTTTTATGATGCATCTAATGTGGGTTGGGTTATTTCGCCGACGAATTTAGACAATGTTGATCCGAGATATCATGCCAGTCTTATTCCTGTTCGTACACTGGAAAACGGATTCTCACTTTTTCAGCGCATAGGAAATCCTTCTCCAATTTTTTCTGTTGAAAAATCACTCTGTTCATCTAAAAGGTCACCAGCCTTGAAGGATATCCGTATTGCATCCGTAAAATCGAGCATGGCATCTGCAAGAGATCCCGACCACATGACGTTTACAGTCAACGATGATCAGTTGCCGTCGTGCGCACTGCTGTCACTTTCCTACGACGAAGGCTATAGCGTAACCAGCGAGAACGGAACAATGCGGTCGCGGTCATTGGGCGGGTTCCTTCTTGTCGATACATCGCAGATGTCAGGCAAGAATATTTCTGTTTCATTTGAAACGCCAGGACGGTCACAAGGGAAATTGATTTCGTTGGCCTCGGCGTCCACAGGATTACTAGCCTTAATTGCTGTATGGGTGTTCCAGCGAACACGGAAGCGACACACAACCGATATCGGTTTATCTTAAATATTGAAGGAAAGAGGAAGCATGTCTTATAAGGTTGACCCAAGAGCAGTAGTTGAAGACGGAGCAGTCATAGGAGAAGGCTCATCAATATGGCACTTTTCTCATGTTCGCAGTGGTGCGCATATTGGTAGCGACTGCATTATTGGTCATGCTGTATATATCGACGAAGGAGTGAACGTAGGCTCAAGAGTCAAAATTCAGAATAAGGTCAGCATATATCAAGGCGTAACGGTTGGTGACGATGTCTTTGTTGGCCCCCATGTCTGTTTTACAAACGACATGTATCCTCGAGCTTTTAATCCGGATTGGGAAATCACAAAAACTGTCGTGGAGAGGGGAGTATCGATTGGAGCTAATTCGACAATTCGCTGTGGGATCACTATTGGAGAGTTCGCTATGATCGCTGCTGGCTCAATTGTGACCAAAGATGTACCTGCATTTGCTCTTGTGGTTGGTTCACCAGGGAAAGTAACGGGGCGAGTCTGCTATTGTGGAGAGGTTATTGAAAGCGGTTTTCCTGTACAAAAAGGTAATTCTGATGTCCCCATCTGCACCCACAATCCCGATCTCGACCTATCGCGTTTCACCTGAGGCAGAAGAGCTCGTTCTTCAGGTTCTTCGAAGTGGTCAACTGGCCCAAGGGCCTATGGTCCAAAAACTCGAGGATCTTTCTGCCGATATGGCAGGAAGCAAATATGCAGTGGCCTTTTCAAATGGTACCGCAACGCTTATTTCGGCACTTATTGCACATGGCATCGGTCCTGGTGATGAAGTCATTACGTCACCTTTCACTTTTGTAGCTACTCTAATGCAATTCTGTTTACCGGCGCTACCGTCGTTTTCGCTGATATTGACCCAGAAACCTACTGTATCGATCCGGCCGCAATTGAGGCTGCTCTTACTTCGAACACAAAAGCAATTATGCCTGTTCATATCTTTGGTCAATCGGCAGACATGACCAAGATTGGCGAAATTGCAGAAAAAAATTCACTTGTCATTATTGAGGATGCTGCACAGGCGCACGGAGCTCTTTGGAATTCACAACCGGTGGGTTCCTTTGGAACAGGTTCGTTTAGTTTTTATACAACCAAGAACGTTGGATGTGGCGAGGGAGGAATCGTGACAACTAACGATTTCGATATTGCACATACATTGGGTCTCTTGCGAAACCAAGGAATGAAAGAACGTTATAAGTATGAACGCGTGGGATGGAACTTCCGTCTTACAGATTTGCAGGCAGCAGTTGCGATCCCTCAGATGGAATGTTTAGATCAATCAAATAAGAAAAGAAATTCCACAGTACAGCGATATAACGATGCTTTTTCAGACATCGATGCACTCGTCACTCCCGTGATTCGCGAAGAAGCATACTCCGTATGGCATCAATACAGCCTTCGTGTAGTTGATTCCTCTCAACGTGACGGTATCCTCGCTGGTTTATCAGAAAAGGGTGTCGGTGCTGGTGTCTACTATCCTCGCCCAGTCTTTGAGTACGAACCGTATATGGATAATAAAAATGTTCAAATCAGTTCTTGCGATGTAACGCGGTCTGTATGCGAATCAGTATTCTCGATTCCTGTACACCATTATTTATCCGAACAAGATGTTGACCGTGTCATCGAAGGAGTTTCAGATGTCGCTTCCTAAAATAGGTGTTATTGGCGCCGGGATTATGGGAAGTAACCATTTTCGTGTTGCCCTCCGTAATGCTGAAGTAAAGCTTGCTGCTATTAGTGATAGCAATACAGAAAGACTCAATGCCCTTGATCTTCCTGATGGTGTCGTGCTTGTCAACGATCCGTTGGAATTAGTGGGACAAGTTGATGGTGTTGTTATCGCGACACCAACAGAGAGCCATTATCCGCTCGCGAAAATGTTTTTAGAGAAATCCATTCCTGTTCTGGTTGAAAAACCTATTGCAGAAAGCAATGAACAAGCAGAAGAACTTATTTCTATTGCTCACCAAAACAATACGGTTTTCATGGTGGGACATATTGAACGGTTCAACTCAGCAGTCATGGCATTGCCGCAATTCTTACAAGATCCTTTTCACTTTGAGTTTCGTCGCATCAGCCCTTTTTCCGGTCGTGTACGCGAAAGTATCGTGACCGATCTGATGATACACGACCTCGAGCTTCTGTGCTCGCTTAACCCTTACGAGATCAACTCTATCCAAGCCATTGCGCAAAATACTCGCACCGAATGGAACGATTTTGCAACAGTGTTAATCCGATTTGTGAATGGTTCGACCGCAATGTTGACAGCATCACGTATTGGTCAACAGAAAATTCGGACGATTGAAATTTCACAATCAGAGTCCGTCATTGTTGCTGATCTATTGCGTCAAGATATTGTGATATCGCGTGTCGATCACGTTGAATACTCCACCGAAGGCGGCGTGCGTTTCAAGCAACACGGCGTCATGGAAATTCCTTTTATAGATCGTTATGGAGAACCTCTCATTTTGGAACAACAAGAGTTCGTTCGCGCTATTGCTGAAAAGCGCAAGCCCTCGGTTGCTCCTGAGACTGCTCGTCAAGCAGTGTCTTTGGCTCACCAGATAGAAGATCTTCTCCGGCAAGAATCTCAGGCGCGTGTATAAAGGTCTGCGCATTGCCGCTGTCGTACCGGCCCATAATGAAGCCGCACATATAAAAGAAGTTATTGTAACGATGCCCGACATCGTCGATGTCATCGCCATTACCGATGATCTCAGCTCGGATGAGACCTCTGAAATTGCTCGTTCCTCTGGTGATGCTCGCGTCATTGTTACGCGTCACGAAAAGAACACCGGTGTGGGGGGAGCTATCAAGACTGCGCATAGCATTGCACTCCAACAGAAGTGTCAGATCAATGTTGTCTTTGCGGGCGATGGTCAAATGGACCCCGATTACTTAACTCGTCTTCTCGATCCTGTCGTCGAAGGACGCTATGGATACGCAAAAGGAAATCGTTTATTTTCTCGAACTTCCCATAGCGGCATGCCTGGATACCGCGTCTTCGGTAATTATGTGTTGTCCTATATGCATAAAGCAGTGAGTGGCTATTGGCATATTTCCGATCCACAAAATGGTTACACAGCAATTCGTGCAGACATTCTCAACGAAATTAACTATGAAACAATTTCAGGAGGGTACGAATTCGAAAATGATCTTTTATCACGCTTGAATGAATTCGATATTCCCGTTATCGATGTCGAAATTCCTGCTCGATACCGTGATGAAGTATCTGATATCAAACTCACAACGGTTATCCCCGCACTTCTTAAGAACTTTGTCGTTTCGTACTGGGGACGAATGCTGCGTAAACATGTGCTGCGCAATAGAATCATTCCTTGCGTGCTCCTTTTACTGAGTGCAGTAGGCCTCGGGGCAGCTGTTATAAAAATAGCTCAAACGCACTTTGTTGCTAGCGCGCTTTTCTTTGTGTTATCTGCTTGTTCTTTGAGTGGTGTCTCGATTTACGACTTCTTGTCGGAACCTAAAAGCTGGAGTCAGCCCAGAACATTTGATCAAGCTTAACTATTTCCTTTTTGGAGAATAAAGGTCGGTTTCTAAAAGCGTGTATGGAGATTTCGCAGATCCCACTTTTCGGTAATCTTCTGGAAAGTTAATTCCACAATCGCTGAGGGCATCGAGAAATTCCAAAGGTGGTTCCATGGATAAAAGAATTATGGGGGGATCTTTCTTGTCGATTTGTCCGGTCTTGCATGAGTACTTCACATTCTCGATATTTCGCTTAGTTGAAACACCGATATACCAAGGTTCACCAGGAGAGATTCCTCCCAGAGCATAAATTTCACCGGGTACATTCCAAACACCAATCATTGTGGCGCCTTCTTTTATATGAGCTCGATTTCGGAGATCGCGAAGCTGGGAAAGATATTTTGCCGTGGAATTATCAAACCGAAGTTCTTCAATGCGGGGAAGCCCTTTAACGGGGGTGTGAAGTCGCGCAGGTGATGCGAGAAGACGATACGGTTTATTGATAAAACCGTCAATGACCTTGTGATGGATTCCCCAGACACCAAACAGAGTGATCAGCACAATCGCATATCGAACAAAAAGAGTTGTGGAAAACCATGTTGCCAGAATGACGCAGGCCAGGAGCCATGTGACATTCGAAAAGGTTGCCCCGGTAAAGATGTCATTGAGCGTTCCTGTTGCTTGGACAAGAGGAATCAGGACGAGTAGCCACAAGACGGGAAGAAGGGGGTGGGTATGAATATAAGTGGGGAAGTGGAATATGGATTTTGCGAATTGTTGAGTCCCCGTTGAAAGTGATCCACGTGATCGGGAAAAAAGAAGATGCGCAATGAGGTGTCCTATAGCCAATGCACAACTAAAAGCAAGAATAGCTACGACGAAGAGTCTGCCGTAGGCCACTGTGGCCAAGGGCCCTCCGACGATGTATGTATCTCGTGAGGTCGACATCATGATGGGAATGGCAAGACAGATGCTTGCTGCTGCTCCGATATATCGTGGGAACTTTTTAAAGATACTTGGCAAAACAAGACAGAGGGCAAAGAGAATCTTGTGATCTGTAATAATGAGTTTCACTGATGTTGTAATCTGAGTGAGATACCCATGGATCAATGTTTTAGGGTCGTAACCATCCTGCGTAATGATCTTCAACAAACTAAGAGATCGAGGTACAACGGTAAAAATGTCGACTAAAAAGATGTACGTGAAAAGCCAAAAGACGATAAAACCTGTGAATAGATTAAGACCTATTTTCACTAGAGAAATAACAGATTCACAATAATAAAGAATGATAGGAACGGTCAGAAGAAAAGCAGTTACCGCTGAACTCCATTTGACGAAGGATTCAGCTCCCAAAAGGATACCTAGCATTCCAAATTTAAGGAATACGGATCGAGAGAGCGTGGATAGCTCGCGAGCCCTTAACAGCGAAACCGATGTTGCTCCGATCAAGAGGAGAATGATCAAATTGAGGTCATTGTAACTTGGTGTTGCAGGAGTCCAGCTGTAGGGGGCAAGCGCACAAAGCGAAGAACCAAGAATGAGTGACAGTTTCCATCCACGCAATTGTTTACGAGTGGAAATAATACGTTCGCGCTTATGACTATATATCCATTCAAATGTTTGCCATCCCAATAATCCGCCGACAAATAAGAGAACAGCAACTTTGAGTACTCGCAGTCGTGCGAGGTCGTGTCCCAGAAGATCATAGAAAGCTCCAATGAGCCATGTGGCGCCCGTAAAAGAACGACCTACTTGATCTTTGGTGGCATATGAAAGCGCGTAGAACGCCTCGTCAGTGAAGTCAAAACCGCGATTGCTAAAAAGAATAAGACGGTATGCATCGCGTACAAGGAACAGAGCGATGATAAAAGCAATGCCGTAACCAACCAACATGTGTACATTTTTTTGAATATATTTCACTGAACCCGTTCATCCTCAATGGTGGCTTTAAGTGATTCAACAATATAATCGAGATGATTGTCATTCATGCCTGCCCACAGAGGCAAAGTGAGGGCGAGGGTGTATGCTTCGAATGATTGCGAACAGTCACCATTTTTGAAACCATATTCACGTTGAAAGAATGGTTGTGCGTGAAGGGCGTAAGTTCCGAGGGTTGATTCGACATTCTTTTCTCTGAGTCGACGAATAATGTTGTCGCGGTCAATATCGGAAGGAAGCATAACAACATACGATTGAAAAGTATGCGTGCGATCTTCGGGCGTAATAGGAGTGACGACGCCATCTATCGTGTTTATACGAGAGCTCAGTTCGCCTGCTAAACGGCGCCGTTCGCTGAGAAGAAAATTGAGCCTCTTTGATTGAGCAACACCGATTGCCGCGAGCACATCGCTCATTCGGTAGTTGAAACCAGCTTCTTCGAAAGAGAGATAGAACTCTTTTCGTACACCTCCATGGGTGCGAAGTTTGGTAACGATTTCGGCGATCTTGTCATCGTTGGTGACAAGCATTCCGCCTTCTCCTGTCGTGATGGATTTTCGAGGATGGAAACTAAAACATGTCGTCGTTGCTATTTGGCCGACGGGAACACCCTTGAATGTAGAACCCAGAGAACATGCGGAATCCTGGATGACAGGAATGTTATGGTTCTTCGCGATGTCCATGATTGTGCCAATATTGCAACTCAATCCAAATGCATCAACCGGAATAATGGCTTTTGTCTTTGCTGTGATTTTTGCGGCAAGGTCTTCTGTGTCTATACAGAATGTTGACGTATCGATATCAACGGGAACGGGAATTGCGCCCTGTTGGATTACGATATTAGCTGTAGCAGGAAAGGTAAAGTCTGCAACCAGCACTTCATCGCCTGGCTGAATATCAAGTGCAACTGCCGATAAGTGAAGAGCCGTTGTTGCCGAGCTCGTAGCAAATGCGTATTTCGTACCTACGAATTCTCGGATGATCTCTTCAAACTCTGCGACTTTAGGACCCTGCGTCAAAAAGCCGGATTTCAGTACACCTTCTATTTCATCGAGTTCTTCTTGGCCGAGAAGCGGTACATTCAGACGTATGTATTCCATTACGGCCTATTGTACTCGTGAGTTTTTGCCATACCATTCCAGCGTTGTTTCCAACCCTGATGCAAGATCGGTTGTCGGAACAAAGTTGATAAGTTCTTGAGCTCGCGCGATAGAACCGCAATGGCGTCGCACGTCAGCGGGACGAGGGGCAACATGATTCACGGGATGATCAGGGTGACCAAGGATGGTAAGAATCGTTGCAACAAGTTGGTTCATGGTCGTCTCTATTCCCGAGGCAACATTGGTTACTTTGCCGCGCGCGCCAGGAGCTTGTGAAATGTGAACAGTCGCGTTGACAGTATCATCGACAAAAATGAGATCACGAGTCTGTTCGCCATCTCCATAAATTTCAATGGGGATACCAGCGGCTACACGGTTGAAGACAATAGGAATAATTCCAGCGTAAGAGCCTTTATTCTGGCGCGGACCATAATTATTGAAAGGACGAATCGTCGTGATGTCGATATCAAACGTTTCACAGTAGGAAAGACAGATCTGATCTCCGGCGACTTTGCTTGCTGCGTAAGGTGTGCTTGGCATGTAGGGATGTGATTCATCAATGGGCACGTATTGCGCAGTTCCATACGTTTCAGAGCTTGAGAAATGGATGAGTTTCTCGAAAACATCTTTGCGGAGAAGTTCGCATAAATTCAGCGTAAGTGCCACATTGTCATGAACATTACTAAAAGGGTCATCGAGCGAAGCAGGAAGCGGAATAACAGCCATGTCGAAAACAACATCGATTTCTTCAGTGGAAATAATCTTTTCCATAACAGTCATGTCACGCGCATCTTCCCAGTGGGTTGACATTATTTCGGGAGCAATAGCGAACGCATTATCGAGATTTTCTTTTTTACCCAAGAAGAGGTTATCTACAACAGTAATTTTTTTAGGATTCTCGGCCAAAATTCGGTCCACGAGATGACTACCAATAAAACCAGCGCCTCCTGTGATGAGAATGTTCTTGTTGGATAAGGTCACGTGTGGGACTCCTCTTTGTTGTACATATAGATAAATCGTTGTTAAAGACTACCCCGTAGGGTGAGTGGTAATAAATTTGTTAGCTGCATCTGGGATTATTTTTCCAGGAATACCTGCAACAACAGAGTGATCGGGCACGACAGTAAACTGTGAAACAACAGCACCGGCAGCGATGACGCAGTGATTACCGATCGCACATCCCATGAGGATGATGGCTCCGGCTCCAATATGAACATTCGTGCCAATTTTCGTAGCAGCGCGTTCGATTTCTTCGGGATCGCTGTCGATGGATTTATTGAGACAGCGACGAACTGTGGAATGCGTATAGATTTGGGCTCCTGCTGAAATGTCGCAGTTTTCTCCGATGGTAAGTCCTCCAGAACCATCAATAACGGTGAAAGCGCCAATCCAGGTTCCTTGTCCCACTGTCGGTTCTCCAACAACCCAGGCATGAGGATTGTAAGGGTTCTCCGGCAAGTGGTGCCAGGAGGGAATGGGAGCAGATGTATCGCTCTCGGTCATGAGTTACTCGAGATGGAATCGTTCGTTGTGTCGCTGTGTTGAGGCGCATCTGTAGATGTAAGAGTTTCTCGTGAACGAATAACGAACAGAGGACGACTTCGTGTTTCGTCAACACCGCGCCAAATGTATTCACCTAAGACTCCGAGCATGAGGAGCTGAATCCCCCCTAGAACAAGAATAAGTACGGTCACTGTTGCCCATCCAGTAGGTCCCCAGTCGGAAAACAATGCTCGGATGGCAATAATAAATGCGTAGATAAATCCGAGGACAGCAGTCATTGCACCTATATACGACATTGCCCGGATAGGTGCACTTGAAAATTGAACGAAGGAATCAACGGCAAGTTTGAGAAGTCGTTTGCGGGTCCATTTACTTTCCCCCGCGAAGCGAGCTTCCTGGTTGTAGTTCACGCGAGATTGACGGAAACCAGCCCACGCAATAAGCCCGAGAACATTGCGGTGTCGTTCGGGCATTGTTACAACGACATCGATAACGTTGCGCGTCACAAGAAAGCCAGAAGGTCCCTCCGCCGGGTAGGACTTAATATCACTATATCTATGAAAGAGAAATGAAAAAGCTCGTGACACGAGTCCGCCGAGACCGCCTACGGTGCGATTGTTACGGATTCCCCAAACGACTTCATCGCCTTGTTCAAATCGCTCAATAAATTGGTCAACAAGTTCAGGAGGTTCTTGAAGGTCTGCTCCAAGGATAATGGCACACTTTCCCAGACACCCTTCAAAGCCAGCCGAGATAGCAGCATGGGATCCAAAGTTGCGAGAGAGAGAAATGAGTTGGATGGACAAAGTGTTCGGAGCAAGTGAGCGTATCTTCTCGACAGTGCGGTCTGTTGAACCGTCGTCGACGATGACGAACTCCAGGTTGTATTGATCATGGCGTTGTGAAAGTTCAGTAAATCGTTCCAACATCGCAGGAACAGTTTCTTCCTCGTTTAGAACGGGAATAAGGATGCTTATGTCTATTGTCATAATGAGTTCTCTGGGTAGTTGCTTGAGAAGCATTTTGCGAGTGGAACTGTTTGTTATTCTACCTCGTTAGGTGTGGTCACGACGTCGTCGTGCTACATAATCGTAGGCGCGAAGCAAATATTTCGTAATAGATCGCAGGGAAGAAAAGAGTTTATAGCGCAAGGGTCGATCGGTGTCTTGTTGACGTGCATGTTCGATAGAATCAAACCCCAATAACATTATGAATTGCTCTGAAAATGCAGCGTTTTGTTCCAGATGGGCAATAGTGTGATCGCGCTCATCGACAGAAGCATTGAGATGTTTTTCTGATTCACGTAAGCGTTGGATTTGTTGTTGCAGATCTTCAACAACTTCACCTTGCAAGCGTTGTGATTGTGTTTGTGAAATGCTGTGCTGACGATAGTGCAACAAAGGAATTGGCACATGAGTGACTTGTCCTCCTGCATCAATAACACGTAGCCCGAAATCAAGATCCTCAGGAAGTTCCGACTTTCTGTATCCTCCAACTTTGTCAAACCACTCTCGCGAACAAAGAGAAGTTCCGTGGAGCATATTTTTTGTTTTGATATTTTTTAATGCATCGGGTGTGGCGTCGGGGAAGGAGAGCAAGCACTCTCCATTGATGACAGGCAGATTATTTTTTTCTGCGAATTCTTCAACTCGTGAACCAAATACAACAAAGTCGCAGTAGCGCATAGCGCAATTCGGTTTTTCCCGAGCAACTTCTAAATGCTTACTGATGAATTCAGGGTCCATCCAGTCGTCGGCAGAAAGAACGACAAAGTGGCTACTACTCGATGCCCTCACTCCTTTGTTGAACGTTTCAATGAGACCAAGGTTGATTTCATTGTGGAGGATGGTGACAAGTGGATTGTCTGCATAGGTTTCGATGACGTTCAATGAGTTATCACTCGAAGCGTCATCAATAACGATGATTTCATCGGGACGACGCGTTTGGCAGAGAGCAGATTCAATTGACTCTGAAACGTAATTACCCAGATTGTGACAGGGGATAATGATACTTATCGACATGATCTCTAATGCGTCCAACGATAATGGGCAAATCCATGAGTTGTAAAAAGCGCAACACGTGATGCGTCAGAAATAGGGTCAGGAATTCTATTTTCACGAATTCTTTCATCAAGTTCTGCAACCACTTCATTGTAGGAGGGGTCTGCGCGAAGTTGTGCGGTGTTGCGTTCAGCGAGATCGCGACGGTTCCATTTATACGCAAGCATTACTGCTCCAATGGCAGAGTAATAAAATTCCGCTGCACCTACTTCTAAAGCTGAATCTGTGCCGAGGCGATGATCGTGGTACACACATGCATCCGGGCAGAAGACAATTTTCTTGTGAGCACGACGTACTCGCCATGATAAATCAACATCATCGCAGTACATGAAGAAATATTCGTCGTCAAAGCCATCGATTTCATTAAACAGTTCGCGATCAATGAAGAGACAGCATCCTGATGCAAAAGTTTCCCGTGTTTCGATGTCGTAGGACTTGGGATGTTCAAAAGGGATTTGTGCAGCTTCTGCAATGCCAACCTGCTCATCGTGAAATTCCTGACAAAGAATTTCGATTAGATGAGGCGATGCGACAACATCGGGATTGATAATTCCTAGAATCTGCGCCGATGCGTTCTTGGCAAGTTCATTTTGGCCACCACCATGTCCGTAATTATGATCGAAGTATTGGTATTCAATGGAAATAGCATCATCAGAATTTTGTGTGGCCCACAATTGTGGATCTTCGATGATGGGGGAGGGAGAACAATCTCCAATTTTGTAGGTGATGTGTGATACAACTCCATCATGTAATGCCAAAGCAGCAGATTGCTTTAGTGAGAGCACCAGCTTCTCGATATTTTCAATCGGATTTTGGTAAACAACTGACTGCATTTGCAGAGTTAACGGATCTGAGCGCATAACAACGCCATTGTAGACGGTAATATAAGGACACTATGTCTCCGGCGCCTGTCACCCCCCAGTACATCTCCTATGAGCAGGCATTAAAAACAGATCGTATCATTCGAGGAACGGAGCATTCTGTCGATGTCATCAAAAGTTCGACTGATCCGGTATCACCACTCTTTTCCGTTGTGATGCGGACTCAATCCAATCGTAATGAACTCATGGAACAATCATTGTTGTGTCTCGTTGCTCAAGAGTGTCAAAGTTTTGAGATTGTGGTTGTCGCGCACAACGTTGAGGACAAGGGCATTGAACACACGCTAAGTCTTCTCGATAGTTTTGGTTCACAATTCAAAAATCGTGTGACTGTTCTTCGTATTGCGGGTGGACAACGTGGAGTTCCTCTTAATGAAGGAATCGATGTTGCTCGTGGAAAGTATGTCGTTTTTCTGGATGATGATGATCTTGTCTTCGCACACTGGTTGAGTGAGTTCATGCGTGTAGGAGAAGAAAACCCAGGCAAAATTATTCGAAGTAGATGTGTAGATCGTTTTGTGAAAGGCGTAGAGAATCCACGGATACCTTCCTACGTTCAGAGCAACTTGATAGATTCGCGTGCCCGCTTTTTTTCACTCACGGAGCATTTTTTCATTTCACAAACTGTATTGCATTCCTATGCCACACCGCGTGAGGCAATCATCAGTGAACAGTCTTATTTTGATGAGACTTATCCTGTCGTGGAAGATTGGGATTTTCTTCTTCGTAATGCAGAGCTATGGGGAGTGGTCGATACTGATTCAATCACATGTATATATAACCGATGGATGAATTCAGGGTCTTCTTTGCATTTACACGATTCGGGAACATGGGAAGATCTGCACAATAGAGTTTTCCAACGATTTAATGATCGCGGTCTACTGATAGGCCCTCAGGAATTAACAAAGTTATATCGCATGTGGTTAGAGCATGAACGATTCAAGAGTATTGCATCGTCCATGCTTAAGAACGGTGATGGACTAATGGTTAATAAGAAAGAGAATGCTCTTTCACGTTCCATCCAATACGCTCAATACGACAATGGGCAACTGCCTGTTCTTTCGAAACGCCAGGCAGTAAAGATGCTCATTATCACCCTTCTTCCTGCGAAAGGGCGGCGCGTCCTCATCAAGCTCGTGAAGAGAAGGCGTCCCATGTCAAGGAGTTCTCGCTCATGATTCCCTTGGGTAAGCAGTTCGTTGGTGGATATTACTTAATTACTAATGGTGGCGATGTGTATTGCTATGGAGATGTCGACTTTTTTGGAACGATCTCCAGCGTCTTTAATGAGAAACCCGATATTGTCGCAAGCCTTTTTCGTGAGCACGCACTTCATCTCGTGTCTGCACGGGGAGATATTTTTACTCTTTCGAATACGCACGGCAAAGAAAGTGTTCCTTGTCATGAAGATATTGTCGACGCGACGATTGTCGATGACGCTGTAGTGCTCTTCACGTCTTCGGGGAAAGTTCTTAACAAAGAAGGAAAAATAATTAGTTCTTTGTGCGATCCTTCTTCTCAATCAACTTTTATTGCTTGCTCTCTTGGCTCAAAGGGTACCGACATTTATGCTCTCGATACACAAGGCGCAGTTCATTGCACCAGCAATGCACAGCATTATGGAGACATCGTCACTCTTGGGGAATCGAATGTGCAGGTTCGTGGCATGGCATGTTCGCCATGGGGTTCAGGATATTGGGTCGTTGATGATATTGGAGGCGTGTTTTGTTTCGGGGACGTTGACTATTTTGGTTCGGTTCCGGGCGACGGACGCCGGTGTGATGCTAAAAAAATTATTCCTTCACCAACAGGGCGCGGGTATTGGATCATGGACTCGCGAGGTATGGTGTTACCTTTCGGAGATGCGGCATATTGCGGCCATCCAGAACCTAAAGATGTGTCAGGTGAAATTGTTGCTGTCGTCCCGGTTGTGAAGGATGATCGGCAAGATGCTGGGTGGCTGTTTACTCAACTTGTCGACAATGATATCGACAGGCTTTTAGGGCATGATGGACAACATTTCGATGAACCGGTTGCTCCCTAGCGGTTGAGGTCTTATTATGAAAACGCGAACTCTCCTTATTCTTGCAGCCGTTACAGCACTCGTTATCTTGGTCGCATTTGCCATCGTTTTTGGTGATTATTCGTCTCAACTGAAATAGCAGTTGCTTACATAGTTCAGCGCCCGAATAAGTCCAGCTTCGTAATCTGTTTTAAGATTCATAACTATGACAGATACTCAAAATTTTGATGTAGTAGTTCTTGGCGGCGGTCCGGGAGGATATGCGGCAGCTCTTTATGGCGCAGCAGCAGGACTAAACATAGCTCTAATCGAAGAGTCGCGTGTCGGCGGTACATGTTTGCACCGCGGATGTATCCCAGCCAAAGCATTACTGCAGACAGCTGAAGTAACACGAACCATTAAGCACGCTGGGGATTTTGGTGTCACAAGCTCTGAACCAAAGGTTGATTTTTCTGCGATTCAAAATCGCAAAAATGCTGTCATTAATCAGATGACGGGTGGTCTTGAGGGATTACTCAAGCGTCGCAAAGTCACAGTGTTCAATGATCGTGGATCCGTTGCTGATGCAAGCAAAAAGCAAGTTACTCTTTCCGATGGAACAGTTGTGGGTGCAACACGGGGATTGATTTTGGCCACAGGTTCGTCTCCACGAGAGTTTCCCGGCACTCCTTACGATGGGGAAGTAATCCTTTCTTCCGATCATGTATTAAATCTTGAATATGCTCCCCGGTCTGTTGTCATCATTGGTGGTGGCGCAATTGGATGTGAATTCGCAAGTTACCTGGGCGAAATGGGTTCGCAGGTAACTCTTCTTGAAGTTGCTCCCTCTCTTCTTGCCGGTTGTGACAAAGATGCAGCAGCGGTTGTACAAAAGTCGTTTATCAAACGAGGAATGACTGTTCTTGCGGGAGTAAACGTCAACTCCATCGCTCGCAATGGTTCCAAGGGGACTGTTTCGTACACCGACGCAGACGGTGCAGCGCAGACTCTCGATGTTGATGCGGTGATTGTGAGTGTGGGCCGCCGGCCTCGCAGCGAAGGAATCGGTATTGCCGAAGCGGGTATCACGATTGACGAACGAGGGTTTGTTTCTGTCGATGGAAACATGCGCACGAACATCGAAGGCGTATATGCAGTGGGTGATCTTGTCGCTACTCCTCAACTTGCGCACGTAG
>CALMUU010000128.1 GCA_937872965.1 uncultured Actinomycetes bacterium | reverse complement strand
CTTTACCGAAAAGATGCAGCCGTCGCTGCGACGCAAAATGGAGCCGGAGACGGGAATTGAACCCGTGACCTACGCTTTACGAGAGCGTCGCTCTACCGACTGAGCTACCCCGGCACCGCTTTCAAAGCTTTGCGCTTTTAGGCGTCACGAGTTTACATGGATTTCGCGTAGAGATATCGAAGCAAGCATAGATTCCAGAAACAACAATTCTGATGGATTGAATAACAACCTTTTACGATATTCATTAATGACATCGCCAGCTACAACTGCTTGAGCTGTGTCCTTTCCTCCCGCTCCTGAACTTAAGGAAAGCGCTCTCGAGGCAAAGCTCACGTGGAGTGCGTCAAGGAATTCATAGAGCAATTCATGACGAAGACGTTTCTCTCTTGCCTCGATACGGACTTTGGCAGAAGCAACAATCGATTGAGCAATCTTGTCAGAGTAGCCAGAATCTTTCATGTCTTTTTTGATTGATTCCATCTCGAGTTTGTTTTTTGCAATGACATCTGAAGAAATCTCGTCGAATGTCTCGACAATTTTACGCGCAGATACCGCTGCAAACGAGGCAGGTTTTGACATGCTCTCAACGACATCCTTGGCACATGTTCGCAGTGGAGCAAAAGAGGAAGAGAGATTTCGTGCTCGATCGAGTCGTCCCGAGCATGAAAGCGATACATCATGTGCACGCGCTGCTTCAATGCCCTCCTCAACTAATTTCTGTTCTATCACTTGAGGAGTAAGCCTCGAAAACTGTATTGAATAACATCGAGATCGAATGGTTGCAAGAAGTGAATCTTGTGAAGGAGCAATGAGAATCCAAAAGAAATTATCTGGGGGTTCTTCCAATGATTTTAAAAGTGTGTTGGCACTATCCTCACGCAATAGATGTGCATCATGAACAATAAGAACTTTTTTGCTTCCCTCGATAGGTGATTTTCTGAATTCTCCTAACATGGATTCACGGACATCTTCTTTTACACGAAAAGATACCCCCATCGGTTCGAACTCTATAACATCGGCATAATGTGATTTGCTCACGCGATCATCGATGAAACCTGTAGGGTCAACAAGTCGAGAAGCAAAGATTCGGGCAGCCTCTTCTACATATGTACCACGAGAACCAAAGAAGACATACGTATTGACCGGTCTCTCAAGAGCTCGAGCGAGTTGAACCACTGCATCATCTTGCCCGGTAATTGTTTGGAACATCTACACACTCTGGTTCGGAAGGTGTGGTGAAATCAAATCCACTATTCGTGCAAACACTTCTTCTTGGCTCCCTCGAGCATCAACAACGCTCCAAGACTCATCTATCGCCAGCTGTCGATATGTTTCACGGATTTGTTGATGGAATACTTCGCCTTCTTTTTCGATTCGATCCGGAGTCGAAGCAGCACGTGAACGGGCCAAATCGTCTTCAAGATCAAAACAAAGAATCACATCAGGTATATGTTCCCCCACAGCAAATGCACTTAACTCTGCGACTTCCTTTACCCCTAAGCCCCGAACAACTCCTTGATAGACAAGCGATGAAGGAATGTAACGATCAGAAAGAACTATTCGCCCCTGTTCACACGAAGGAGCAATAACTTGCGCAACATCGGCCGCGCGATCAGCCGCCATCATTAAGGCTTCGGCTCGTGGATCGATTTCAATGTCCGTATCCAACAAAATTTTTCTCAACATCAATCCCACAGGCGTACCTCCAGGCTCCCGCGTTAACACAACATCAAACCCTTGATCCAGCAAATATTTTTCCGTAAGGGCAATCTGCGTTGACTTTCCCGCTGAATCAGGCCCTTCAAAAACGATATGTATTCCACGTACTCCTAATGCACTCATGAGATAACTTCTTTTTTTATGAGATCAGGCGATTCTGGTTTCGAAGATATTTTTGAATCATGTTGATGGTGGGAGACATCTTTCGAGTTTATATGTTCTGGGTTAATTTTTGGTTTATCGGCGTGAACGACTTGAGTGCGACTCAAAAATCCAGCAAAGACGGCAACCAAGCCACCGGTCACAATTGCAACTCGAACCCCGGTCACGTTGTAATCCCATGAACCTATCTCTAACAGGGTAGTGCCGAAAGACTTTTTTATCAGCCACTGAAAGAGGAGTGCCAATAGCGGTGATGTGGTAAGTGCAAAAATCATACATACTCGAATGAGCGCATAGAGCGCTGCAAAGGTTCGCCCACGAACATCGTCATGCACTTCTTCTTGAAGTACGGTGAAGCCTGTTACATACGCACTACCTGCGAATGCGCCCACACAACTGACGCCAATAATGGCAAGGATCAGCGAAGAAGAAAGTCCTGTCACGATCATGGAACATCCAAAAAGGACGATTGCACTCCAAAAAACAGTTCCTCGCTTCAAGTTTTTCTGAATGAGAAGGAGCGTCACCATTCCTACAGCTGCACCTGTTCCCAATGCGGCCATGAGTAATGAAAAAGCTGCAGTACCACCACCCAGCTGTTCTGCAAACTTACTTCCCAGAGGAACAAGCGCCCCTCCACCCAATATCCCAACACCTAAACCAAGCATGACTCCACGAACAAGTCGATTACGAGCAATGAATTTATAACCGTCTTTTATTTCTCGGATACCTTTAGTGACATCAACTCTCTTCGACTTTTTTTCTTTCTCCGGAAGGTCGATCTGATCAAGTTGCTCTGCTTCGCTCGCAGCAATGCGCTCGAGTTGTTCCTTGCGAATTTTTTTAAAGACGCGCGTTAACGAAAAAATACAAGCTGCTGAAATCAAGAATGTCGATGCATCTGCCCAGAGAGCAAGAAATTCTTTGTTAACAGATATGGAGAATATGTTGCGTGCATTCACATATTCAGCAAGGCGAGCTAACCCCGCAAAGAGGATAGATCCGACAGGGAAAGTCCCGTATGCAGCAACGAGACCTAATGAATTAGCAGTCGCGAGATGCTTCTGGTCAATCAAATGTGGCACCGACGCGTCCTTTGCAGGTCCCCACAACAATGACAATACTTCGAGTAAAAAGGAGATAATCACCAAGCCAATGAGCGAAGTAGTGAACGGTAAAAGAATAAGCAAACCTGCTCGGCCCAGATCACAAACAACCATCGTCCAGCGTCGATCCCACTTATCAACAAGAAGACCGCCGATTGATGCCAGGAAAAAACCTGGAACAATGCGCGCAATCATGACAAGAGATATTGCTGCTTCGGAGCTACTGACACGGGCAGCGATTGCGAGAATTGCAAAGATTCCAATCCAATCACCCAGAGATGAAACACATTGGGCAAGAAACAGTCTCCAGTATCCATGCTGGCGAAATACTGCCCACAAGTTTGTGGGCAGGGGATCATCATTAATTCTGGGAACGAAGGGAGCTTCTGAGCTCATGAGAAAGTGAGTTTAGTCCTTATTCTCTTCGGCATTCTCAGGTGACGGTGCTTTGTTAGTGCTCTTCGGAGAAGAATCAGTGTCAACTGTTAATGCAGACTTCTTTGTTGTCTTTTTCGCAGCAGTCATTGTTGTCGCCTTTGTTGCCTTCTTCGCTGGTTTCTTCGCAGTCTTCTTTTTGGCTGGCTTCTTCGCCGGCTTTTTCTTGACTCCACCACTTGCTGCAATTTTTTCAGCACGTGCAATAAGAAGTTCTACTGCTTCATCCATGGTCAACGTTTCTGGGGTTCGACCGCGGGGAAGAGAAGCATTGATCTCACCATCAGTCACATAAGCACCAAAACGTCCGTCTTTAACAATGATGTTTTTCCCTGAATCCGGATGTGGACCCAATTCTGCAAGAGGCGGTTTCGCGGTTCCTCCACCGCGACGACGAGGTTGAGCAAAAAGTTCGAGTGCCTGTTCAACAGTAAGAGTAAACAACTGTTCTTCTTCGCCAAGAGTACGTGAGTCGTTTTTTCCTTCAACTAATCGAGAAATGTATGGACCATAGCGACCGTTCTGGGCAGTGATGGTATTTCCACTTTCGTCGACACCCACGACGCGAGGAAGCGAAAGGAGCAGGAGTGCATCATCAAGAGTTAGAGCTGTCATGTCCATGTACTTTAAGAGAGAAGCTGTTTTTGGTTTACCATCTGTTTCTTCGGCATCTGGTAATGGCATCAGTGTTATATAAGGTCCGAAGCGTCCATCTTTAACAACGATGGTCTCGCCTGTTGGAGGATAAACTCCCAATTCCCGGCCGTCTTCTTGACTGCGCTCAAAATATTCTTCCGCTGATGTAGGTGAGAGCTCATCAGGTGTCACATCTTCGGGAATGTTGGCACGTTGTGGTTCTCCATCAACTTGGCGTTCCAAATACGCTCCATAACGACCAACACGCACAACAACGTCACGTCCCTGATCATCGTCTCCAATAGAGATTGAATTGACCTCGCGTGCGTCGATAAGACCAACACGGTCATCGCCCACCAAAACTTTGAGGCCCTCTTCGGGGTCAAAATAAAATTCACGAAGCCAACTAACAGAATCTTTTTCTCCGCGAGCAATCGCGTCAAGATCTTCTTCCATCTTTGCGGTGAATTCGTAATCTACCAAGTGCGCGAAATGTGTTTCGAGCAATCCGATAACGGCGAAGGCCGTCCAACTCGGAACCATTGCTGAACCTTTTTTCCAAACATATCCACGATCGACAATGGTCTGCATCACAGCGGCATATGTAGAAGGTCGTCCAATACCGCGCGACTCCAGTTCCTTAACCAAGGAGGCTTCTGTATATCGGGCTGGAGGTTGCGTCGCGTGTTCTTTTGGTTCTACTGAAGAACACCCGACATTTTCACCATTAACAAGAGGCGGCAAGATCGATTCACGGTCTTCCAAATCCGAATCGGGATCATCGGAACCTTGAACATATGCGCGCAAAAATCCTGGAAAAACGATCGTTCGTCCGTGAGCTGAAAATGTAGCAGCATCATGTGAAACTGTTCCCGCTTCAATCGCAGGTGAAAGTTGTGCCACAAGTTTCGCAGTGACTCTTTTACCACGGGCATCACACATTTGAGAAGCAATCGTTCGCTTCCAAATCAGATCGTACAATTTCTTTTCATCAGTATCGAGTTCACTACTTAAAGAATCCGGCGTTCGCATATCGTCACCGGCAGGACGAATCGCTTCGTGAGCTTCTTGGGCATTTTTAACTTTACGTTTATATTGACGCGGCGCATCAGGAACATATGCATCGCCATACAAAGATGCAATGCGTGAACGTGCTGCATTAATTGCTTGGCCAGAAAGATTGGTTGAGTCAGTACGCATGTAGGTGATGTAACCACGTTCATAAAGTCGTTGGGCAATTGCCATGGCGCGAGCTGATGAGAATCGTAATTTTCGGCCTGCTTCTTGCTGCAAGGTCGATGTAATAAATGGAGGATAAGGTGTTTGTTTCCAATCACTCTCTTCCACTGATGCAACTGTGAAATCTTTGCCCGAAACTCTCTTGGCCAATGCAGTTGCTGCATCGCCGTTGACGACGACAACATTGGAATTTTTTACTGCTCCAGTTTTTTCATCAAAATCTTTACTCGTAGCGATGCGCGTGTCGCCCAGGTGCGTCAATGTTGATTCAAATTGTGTTTTATCTTTCGCGATCAGTTGAGCGACAACATCAAAATAGGTAGCCGATACAAACGCCATGCGTGCGCGTTCGCGATCAACAACTAATCGAGTAGCAACGCTTTGCACACGACCAGCCGAAAGTTTGGGCATTACTTTGCGCCAGAGTATGGGTGACGTTTCGTAACCGACGAGACGGTCAAGGACACGCCGGCCTTCTTGTGCTTGAACAAGTTGTGTATCTAATTCACGAGCATTGCCAATAGCTTCTTCAATTGCTTCGCGTGTGATTTCATGAAATACCATTCGCTTGACCGGAATTTTTGGTTTGAGAATTTGAAGGACATGCCATGCAATAGCTTCCCCTTCGCGATCCTCATCGGTTGCAAGATAGAGTTCGGACGCATCTTTCATTTTGCGTTTAAGTTCAGCGACAACTTTTTTCTTTTCTGCTGGCACTACATATATGGGTGTAAAATCATTTTCAACGTCAATACCCAGACGCCCCGCTTCAGTTTTTTTGAATTCTTCAGGAATATCTGCCGCGGTCCGAGGGAGATCACGAATATGTCCCACACTAGATTCCACGACAAAATCAGAACCCAGGAAACCTGAGATCGTACGCGCTTTGGCGGGGGATTCGACTATGACGAGGGGTTTAGACACTTATGATTCCTTATTTTCGTTGCCGTGCGAGCATAGGGCATTTAGTAGAGCACACGACGAATAGCTCATGCACATTTGTATTTACTTATCGCTCATCAAGCATGCCATATGAAGAAATCTCTCATATTGATGGTAGTTGAGGCAGCGAACACACTTTTTCGCTTCCGAGGCACATATGGACATATTTCTATGCTTTAGGAGCATATTGCTTAAATAGGTTAGCTGCTTTCTTTCCCACTAACGTATTCCGGATGATAAATAATTTAATTATCGGTGCTCCAGGAATTTTCAAGATTTTCGATCCGGAATGGATAGCTGAGTTTCTCCGCAACATCAGCCCTTGGCAGTACGTCGTACTTTTTATTGTGGCATTTGCAGAGTCAGGAATTCTCCTCGGAATGTTCTTGCCCGGTGATTCTCTTCTCTTTGTAAGCGGATTTTTGGCATTTAAGGGTGACCTTGATATCTGGATTCTCCTTCCTCTCTTTTTCATCGCAGCTTTTTCTGGGGATCAAGCAGGATACTGGATTGGGAAATCTGCTGGAGAACATTTCTTTCGAAATGAAGATGCGAGGATTCTCAAAAAGTCTCATGTGGAGAAAACTCATGCATTTTTTGAAAAGCATGGACCGAAAACGATTGTGCTTGCACGTTTTGTTCCCATCGTCCGCACGCTCGCTCCCATTATGGCTGGCACAGGGAAAATGACATACAAAACCTTCGTTACTTTCAATGCT
>CALMUU010000127.1 GCA_937872965.1 uncultured Actinomycetes bacterium | reverse complement strand
AAAGCTATTAACTATCAGCAGCTTCGCCAATAAGTGACTTCTTAACTGATAAGTACCGAAACTTGTTGGAATGCAGAATCCAACAACAACAGCGACAGCAGTTGGAGATATTGATCCTTGCAAAATGAAGAGCATACAAAGGCCAATTAAATCATCAATGACCGCAAAAGCAAGAACAAAGGCTCTCAACGATTTTGGGATTCGTGTTGCGAAAAAACTTAAAAATGCAAGCGCAAAAACGATGTCCGTAGCAACGGGTATTGGTAATCCAGAGAATACATCACCACTGTTATCAATCGAGAGGATTGATGAAATGCCGCCAAATATCGCCATCAAGATTAGCGGCGCGACAACGCCACCAATCGCGCAATAGAGAGGTAATTTTCTTGTATCTTTGTCGGTTAAATGGCCATGGAAGAACTCGTGACGAATTTCCATACCAGCTGCGAAAAAGAAAATAGACATTATTCCTTTATCAATATACTTTGCCCAGGACCAACCTCCAAAGATCGTTTTTGACTCGAGAAAACTTGAGTACTGCTCAGGAGCGATGTTGATAAGAAGCATCGCTAATGCCGCTCCGCAAAAGATCAGTATCCCCACCTTCCGCTGAACTGCAGGTTTGAACTCATGAGATGACTCATATAACTTTGAAGCACTGATCAACGGCATATGCCCATGTTAATCAAATCGATACGGAAAGCTCTCATGTGTTCCGTATAATATACATTCTGAGCATTATGAGTTTTTCTTTTTTGATGTGAACTCATCGTTGAGTCCGATTCCATCAAGAATGTGGTCAACATAGTTTTCGATTCTTGACTCTCGAGTTTTCGATTGTTTGGGAGCAGAGAAATACAGGAGGTACCCCCTTTGTCTTCCTGGCGTTAGCGATTCAAAAGCAGATCTCAACCGAGGTATTTCATCGAATTTATACTGAAGCTCATCAGGAATCGCGAAATCTGAAGTTGTTTTCATCTCGGCTTTTAAGCCAGCTTTTTCAACTTTAATGGCTTCTTTAATGTAAGCCTTTATAACAGCTTCCATCTCACTTATTTCTTTCACGCTGGTAAATCTAACCTGCCGCCTTACTTGAACATTTTCCGTTTGTTGGATCAGGATATGCTTAGGATCTTTCATCAGTACGCCTTTAAAAAACAAGAGCGCACAGTAATTCTTAAACCCATGTATAAGGACTACATTATTTTTATCGAGCGAATAACACGGATGTTTCCACTTAAAGTCTTCACTCAGTTCACAACTAAGAACGATCTGTCTCAGTTTCTTGAATTCTTTCTGCCACCTATCGGCATTGTTGAAGAATTTGTCAACCTTGGAATTTGATAGTTTTTTTGCCATTGGGCATGGATTCTATAAGATTTTGAGATCCGATTATCTATTCGTCAACGCGATGCACACTACAAATCGTTGAGTGTGTGTTACCTCCACATACGGCGATTGATATACTCAAGATTATGCGTACCGTATAAACAAGGAGAACGTATGAGTACAGTGCAGCTTTCAATCGATTATCCGACTCAGCCACTAAATCGCTTGTCGACATTCTTTCGAATCTTTACGGCTATCCCGATTTGTTTGCTGTTAATAACAGTTTCGGGGTCTAGCTATATGGTCGGTAGCGATGAAGCACAAACAGCAATCACTATGGCGGGCGGAACATTAATTCTGGGACCATTGCTCATGATTCTCTTCCGGAGAAAATATCCGCGTTGGTGGTTTGACTGGAATCTTGAATTAACACGATTTTCAACACGCGTTGGAACGTACGTCATGCTGATGACTGATCAATATCCATCGACCGATAATGATCAAAATGTACATATTGAGATTGAACAACCCGATGCATCGCAGCTCAAGCGCTGGTTACCTCTCGTGAAATGGTTTCTTGCAATTCCCCATTATTTCGCCCTCTTTTTCCTATCCATCGGTACTATTTTTTCTGTCATCATCTCCTGGTTTGCTATTTTGTTCACCGGTACATACCCAGAGAGCTTGTTCCGATACAACGTAGGAGTATTACGTTGGCATATTCGAGTATCTGCCTACATGGCGCTATTGGTATCAGATGAATACCCCCCGTTTTCACTTTCATAAACAAAGTTAGCTAGGAGCACTCATGGCAAATATTGAAATACACAAAACCAAGCAAGGCGGTAACGCCGTATATTGTTTAGGGTTAATCGGGGCGTTGGTTTATTACATCAAGCAGGCTGATACTTTCGTTCAGTTTCTTGGTGCAGTGTTTAAAGCTTTCGTATGGCCAGCATTCGTTGTTTACGATGTTCTCCAATATATTCATTATTAAGAAACTTTGTAGCACGCCATGCCTTCAAAACACCGTTGATACACGGTCAGTGATAAGAACAAACTATTCAGATTCTCACTATTTACTAATAGCTAAGGTACGCGTGTCACCTGGAGTTTCTACACCCGCAGCATTTAGTACATCGACGGAGCTCACTTGGACCGCCAGATGTCCGCCATTTACTTGCTCGCCTTCAATTTCTGACGCGGCGCGATTGCATAGTGTGACTAATCCATTGACACCCATCTCACTTTCGCCACTGGCATCGATGTGAATATACATTTCTGCCATTCCATTCGGAGCTGCGACGTACACTTGCGACTGTGGAGTAACCACATCAGACATTAGGCTCACACACTTGCCTGGGTGTGGGGCACTAAGCGCCAATACCCTCCCGACTGAGCTTCTATCAAGAAGAAAAGCATGCGCATAAGCATTATCGCCTACCAAATATTCTGACGCTTCAACATGATCTGATGACGGGATGTTGCTAAACAGCTGTGTTGACTGAGGTGTCAATGCAGCATCAACTGGTATCGCATCTTGGTCAACATCTACTTGTGCTGACTGATCAAGCTGAAGGATTAGTTCTTCAGATTTCAATTGATGCCCAACGAAACCAATAACTGATTGAAATACAAGACTTAATCCCAGAGCTGCAATCTCAGCGCTTATAATGGGATGACGAAAAATAAACTTCTTAAGCCCTGCACGCAATCTGTGTATTCGTGTTGTGTGTGGCGATACTTCAACAGGTAACTTCACATTATGATGCAATACATCATCACCGCCATCAAATCTGTCACGACGAAATAGCGATCGCAATGTGAGCAGAGACGCGCGAAGTCTTGACGACCACTTTTGACCTTCAATTGCTAGTGCTAGCGCACCAACAAAATCTCGAATTTCATGCGGCTTAATGTCTGAAAAGTCGATCGTGCGTGGATCATGAGAGTTAACAACGACAATTTGCGAGTCATCATCGACGAAAAGTGTCCCTATATGCCTACCTTGAGGAGAGTACTCATAGAAAACAATGTCTGATGTTTCACTTGTTTTAGGTGAATGCCTAACAGCACACACTGGTATTGCTGTACCATCAAATTCGACAACGACAGCTGGTGATGCGCTAAATATAGCCTTCGATACAGGATCGACGTACTTCTGAGCTTTGTGCGTAAAGTATGCGGTTAGTTGATCAAAAAGAAGCGCAACCTCTTTTTGGGCTTCCGGAGAAAAATGCACGGGAACCAGTGGCAGTCCATCAGCGGACATGCCCACATGACCATTAGCGTTTCCTGTAGTAATTTTTTTGGTTGAGTTTGACATAGTAATACCGCATTTCGACATGCAAAGACATTAAGAAGATATTGTTGCTCTGAGACAATAAACGAAACAGTTAGCGTTGAGAAGGCGGAACGAAAGAGTTACGCAATAAAACAACGTTCGTGCGAGCGAGACTATTAAGCATGAACGATCCTTTCTTTGTTGCGTATCCGACTAAAAGTATCGTAACATTTTTACAATTAATAATCCAGAAGATTCGGTCG
The DNA here is from genome assembly GCA_937872965.1 of uncultured Actinomycetes bacterium. Taxonomy (GTDB): domain Bacteria; phylum Actinomycetota; class Acidimicrobiia; order IMCC26256; family JAGPDB01; genus JAGPDB01. The sequence goes on along the minus strand of CALMUU010000127.1, from coordinate 3,675 downwards.
ACATTATTTCAGAGGTTCCTCTAAGTAAGTTGAAATCGACATTTCCCACGTAGAGTCGATCTAGGAATCGATACCTCTCCAACATCGCAATTTGCGTTGTCGACATCGTTTATAAGTTAATGACGAGAAAGAGGTAAACCCCATAGAGCAGTAATAGCGCAACAGCTCTTTGTCTACCCAAAAGACTTTTGGCTCCCGGAATAATAAGCATCATAGAAAAAACTCCAAAACCAACACCCGTGAGAAACTCTGCCTTATTATCAATCGAAATTGGTTGAATAAGTGCAGCACAGCCAACTACCAATAGTGCATTAAAAATATTGCTTCCGATAACAGTGCCGACCCCCAGTTCGTCATGGCCTTTTATCCTCGCCACCACAGTTGTAGCCAACTCAGGGGTAGATGTTCCTAGAGCAACAAGTGTGGCTCCAACAAGAAAAGGATTCCACGACAGTATGCCCCCTATCTCTTCTGCTGCATAAACGATCAGGAAACCAGCAAGTACCAGCAACACCAAGCCGAGCGAACCTTGCAACAATGACTTGCCATGAGATTCTTCTCCTAGTACTTGAACTGAGTCACTACGCTTCTTCAGAGTTTGGGCAATAGTGATTGAAAGCCAAGTCGCAAAGAAAACAATAATTATGAGGCCATCAAGTCGTGTTATTGTCCCGTCAAGTCCGAAAAGACCGATGACTATAGGTGCTGTAATTGCAAATGGCAGATCACGTTTTAATTCTTTCTTTGACGTTCTCATGGGAAGCAATAGAATTGCAATGGCAAAAATGAGACAAATATTCGCGATATTGCTTCCCAATGCACTTCCCAATGCAATCTCTGGCTTTCCATCGTTTGCTGAAACTACAGAAACACTCAATTCAGGACTTGAAGTAGCGAATGCAGCAATCGTAGAACCCACTATTCCTGAAGGAATCCTTATCCATGCAGCAACACCAATGCTGCCTCTGACAAAGAACTCTCCACCAGTAGCAGCAAACAATATGCCTACAAATAAAATGAAATACACCATATAGCTTGAGACTAGCTTATCTCGATACTTCGGCTGTCAGGTCTTTGCAGAATGTGTTCTATGCTATTTTCGATAGCCAGAGAGACTTTTGCTTACAAACAAAGGTTCTGGCTACTTTAGTCGCTTCAAAACGCCTTTTCGTCGAACAATGTTTTTGTAATCCCACTGGATGTCTCTTGACTTTGTGAGCCAACGCGCCAACTCACGTTTTTTGACTTCATCGATGTTGATATAGCGTTTCTCTGCTGCCTTGAAACTTCCTCCGACTTCTAGCGAATCTTCATCGAACGATTGACCACTCCAAAACAATAAGCGCACGGAATCTTTAAGTTTGCTGTAGCCCACAATGGGGTTACCCTCTAAAAACCAAACGGGGTGAGCATGCCATATTTTGTTTTCTGCATCAGGAAGTTTGCGATCAATTTCAGCAGCGAGCAGATCACAAATTTCGCTGTCTTGTTTAGTTAAGTTTTTATTGTAATTTCTGATCTCTTTGTTCATATGAACTCGCATTCTAAGCGGGTTGAGGTATTAAATAATTCAGCCTTTAGTGATTTATAATGATTTTTATGCAAGATCCCATTCTTATTCCTGAGCTTGATGTTTCCAATCTCGAGCAATCGCTAAAGTTTTACACCTCAGTTCTTGGTTTTACTGTCATGTATGAACGGGCAGAAGAAAGATTCGTCATGCTAGAGCGAGAAGGCGCTCAGATCATGATTGAAGAAGCAGCTGGCCCGGGTCGACGTTTTACAACTGCTGATCTACACAAACCCTTTGGCCGAGGCGTTAATTTTCAAATCAAAGTTTCGAACATAAACAAACTTCACGATGACGTCGAGAAAGCTGATCACGACTTCCTCATTCCATTGGAAGAAAAGTGGTACAAAACTTTGGATGCAATTACCGGCAACAAACAGTTCGTAATCGAAGACCCCGACGGATATTTATTGAGATTTTTTGAAGATCTCGGCACCAAGCCTGCTTAACAATCAGTCTTCGCGAAGAGCAGCGAAAGTCTTTTTTGTTTGCTTGTACCACTTTATTCCACCAATAGGGTTTTTCCATCTCCCCTTCATTTCTTTCGCGGCACTTTCATGAGACTCGTCACCACTTGTCACCATATCTTTTAAGTGTTTGTCTTGTGCTTGAATAATTTCGTCTGCGGTCTCTCCAAGGTGCGCTAAATCACAGGGTCCACCTAATTGTTCACATGTCATTGTTTTCAAAAGATTCACCTTTCCTTGTGAGATGTCATCTCATTTTAACCAACATCAAGACAGTGATACTGTATCTCTTGGTATATCGTGCTCATGTAGATTAACGCTTGATGAAAGGAAATAATATGCCGAAATCAAAGCCAAAAGATGTTGATGATTACATTTCCAATGCACCCAAAGAAGCTCGCTCCCATCTCGAAGAACTGCGAAAAATAATGAAGTCCACTATTCCTAATGTACAAGAAGGCATAAGTTGGAACGTGCCTTTCTACAAGCACGAAGGCCAGATAGGCGGATTTGATGCATTTAAGAATCATGCAAGCTTTGGTCCTTGGTGCGACGAGATCGTCCCCGAAATTCGCAAGACGCTTGAGAAAAAAGGGTATCACGTTTTAAAGCGAACCATACAAATTCGGTACGACCAAAAAGTACCAGCAACTGAAATCAAAAAGATTCTCAAAGAAATAGTAAAGATTAATAAAGTCAAGAAATCAGCTAAATGACATTACAATTGATCAATCCGTCACGCCAGTTCCAAGACCAAGCTTTTCCCATTCAGAAAGATTCTGAGCAGTGCGACCATTGACCGCAGCTAAAGCTATCCGCTCTTGCTCTACGTAAGGAAGTGTTCCATTAATCGAGATCGCCGAATTCCAATACGGATACGTAAGCGTAAGTTCGCGCACGCTTTCAGCTGTGAGGTCAATGCCGGGATGATCTCTCCTTTTCCCAAATCGTTCTAGCGCTACCTCCACAGGCACCCTCATTTCAATAATATAAATAAAGGCTTCGGGAAGGGCACTAAGCAAATCACTCCTGTACCCTCTTCGTGAATATGTGCCTTCGAGGAGCACTCCTTGACCTAAAGAGTTAAGTTCACGCGCCCTTCGATGCATCACCACGCAGGCTTTCAATCGATCCGTTGGGTTACGATCAGACTTAGGTTTGATCTCCGTCAAAACATCATCATGGTTCACAAGCTTCAAAGAAAGCTTCGAAGCAAAGGACGGAGCAAACACAGACTTTCCCGAACACGCTGGGCCACAAACGACCACAACCAAACCATCAGAATTCATATGAGCATTCTACGGGAATGCTTCACATTGATGAATTATTCCTCATCAACAAAGCGTCGCAGTGCCTCGAGATGCTAATCTCGTCGAACGTTTCCGAGGCTTCAGAAACGAGACATCTGAAATTACTCGACCTACTCCGACCTAGGATTTGGACCAACAGCCAACAGAACGATCGCGCGATATGCAGAAGTAACTAGTGACAAGTAAAGCCGAGCGTAACCACCCGGCTCACTTGTTCAATATAAATAATGGATAGAAAGCTATCCAATTAACATTATTTAGCCGACGGGACGCACGTTTTGTGCTTCGTCACCCTTTTGGCCGGGAACTACATCGAACTCCACTTTTG
>CALMUU010000126.1 GCA_937872965.1 uncultured Actinomycetes bacterium | reverse complement strand
GCATAACGAGTTTAACTAATGTTGACTTTCCCGCTCCCGACTTCCCAACAAGACCGACTCTTTCTCCTGCATTTATCGCAATGTTTAAATCTTGAAACACGTACGAGTTTGTATTTGGATACTTAAAACTAACGTTGTGAATCTCAATTTTGCCACGCGCTTCTTCGAGCTCATCGGCATCATGTCTATCTTTAATTGCTACCTCAGCTTCAAGCATGGGCACTATTGGTGCAGCATCGCCAAAATAAAGAGTTAGCTCGCCAAGCATGTCACTGAACTGCCATAAGAAGCCTAAAAAATTCATTGTCAATGTCGTTGCCAAGTAAAGGTTGGAGATATCTGTATCTGTACCTGCAGCCACAAATACAGCTATAGCGACGGAAGTTATTCGAAGCGATCTATTAATACCGTTGGATAATAAAGAGTCAAAAAAAAGTGCTCGTTTAGCGTATTTAAGATTTTTTTCTAATACATTTTTACCTATTGCAGAAATTTTCTCTTGCTCAATCTCTTCACCGGACTCAGCTTTTACTGCGGAAATATTAGAGATTGCGTCTGACATAGCACCGTACATACGAGTAACTTCTTTTGATGCATCTGTTGCCAATCTCATTTGATTGGGTAACAACTTTGTCACAAGAGCAATATAAGCAACTGCTGTGACACATAAACAGACAAAAAATATAGGAAGTCTTGGAATCATCAAAAACGCAGTTCCTAAAAAAACGACCGAAATAGTGACGACGTTATAGACCAATAGCGCACTGGTTCGGCCAAAACAGTCAGCTGTTTTTGAAATGAGCGTAATCGTTGTTCCCACGAAGCGATTCTGGTGAAAATGAGCAGAATGTTTTAACAAAATGGCAAACACATTCTTCGATACTGACACTCTGGACTTTGCATCAAAACGCTCTTCTGTGAAGTTAGCGATACGTCGCATCAATAGGCTTATTAGCTCAAATGCAATGATCCAATACAAGTAAGTCGAATAATCTGAGAACGATCCTATTTTTCCATCAGATAAATCGACCAGCACTTTTGAGACAATAAGAGGAAAAACAACATCACTAAGAGCTACAGATATTCCCATTGCAACCAGAGCAAACAAGAGCAGGTGCTGATACGGCTTAGAGCTTCGATTAAAAAGACTAAGTAAATACTTTCGGTTTTGTCGGGCTTCTAAATTTTTCTTCAAGCCGACTATTGTCTCACAATCGAATAGCTGTTGTCGTTGGACTTTTCACGATTTAGGATTATTCTGAGCATCCTTCGCAGCCATCCTCATCTCTCGAGCCTCTTCATCTTCCTTATTAACCTCTCCACGTGCTGGTGAGAAGAATGCATAGAGAACGAGACCCAATGCTGGAATAATGAAGGGAATCACATTATTTCCGAAACCGTTCCTATAGGTGGGGACCAGAACAACTGCTGAAAGCAAAGCCGTCCATAGCCACAAAATAACGACTGTACGTCGCGGACCATGACCAAGACGCATGAGTCGATGGTGCATATGGTCTTTGTCTGCAACCGAGAATGAACGCCGTCGTACAATACGTCTCCCAAAGGAAAAGAATGTGTCTGCGAGAGGAACACCCAAGATCACCAAAGGAATAAAAAGGGGTGCGAAGAAAAAATAGGTCTGACCGGAGAACTGGTCGGCGACACGTCCTCCTACTGAAACGGTTGTTGCTGCCAACATAAGCCCGAGCAAGAGCGCACCTGAATCCCCCATGAAGCTCATGGGTTTGAAGAAATTAAACGGAAGAAAGCCTAACCCCATCCCAACGACAATAATTGCGAGAAGTGGTCCTAAATTATTGCCTTCAAGTAAACCAGCTTTGAACAATCGATCGGAATAAAGAAAAAGAGCAGTACCTGCAATCACACAAATACCTGCTGCAAGCCCATTGAGTCCATCAATGAGGTTGATTGCGTTGGCCATAACAACAACAGTGATGACAGTAAAAACGGGAGCTAGATCTGGCGAAAGAACGATGTAATCAAAACTTGCGAAGGGAACACGAAAGTACAACATTGTTAACCCCAACAAACTCATGACACTTCCCGCGAGTACCTGACCTGCAACCTTGGCGGGTGGGGATACTTCACGAATGTCATCAACGAACCCGACAAAGGTAATAATGCCTGCTCCTAATATGAGTGCAAGGGGTTCCGTTGAGCCGTGGAACATGTCATCGAATTGACTCATGCTCATGGCCGTCAGTAATCCTGCGATCAAACCTAGGATCATTGC
>CALMUU010000125.1 GCA_937872965.1 uncultured Actinomycetes bacterium | reverse complement strand
GAAGTGAAGGATCTCCGCGCAGCGGTGTACGAGACAAATCACAGGGAGCGAAGGATGAGCGACCGCGAGTTGTGTCCGGCTTTGCCGGTGCAACGATAACAAGCAGAGGCGCTGCGCGGAGATTCTTCGCAAGCTCAGAATGACCTTACAGCAGCTCGTAGTAAGGATTCGCGATAGTGAATTCACCTTCATCAAGTTGAACAAGGCCTTCAAAGAAAACAGCTGAACCAAGTTGCAGCCCTGCAATCGATTTGCGGCCAAAAAACCATCCATTAATTTTGCCTGTCCCGTCACTGATGACCACTTCAAACCAATGGCTCGCACCCCGAGGAACAATGCGCGTCGACATGACTTCTCCGACGAAACAAGAGCGTTCGCGTTGTGTTGCATCACCACAACGAATTGCATTTTTTTTCATTCGAACTGCATCCATGCGCTTGACAACGCTGTCAGACAAGCTAGATGAAGTATTTGTCTTGCCTGCACGTCCAAACATAGCCCTCATCGTAGTCCACATCGCCCCACGCGGCATTTAAACCTGAAAGAATGAGACTGATGCATTTTTTCCGTAAACTTTTTTCTTTAATGTCATGTGTATTGATAGCTCTGCTTATTTCTTCATGCTCTGATGTTCAAAATCGGGAAAAACGACCTTTTTCAAAAAAAACAGGTTCAACTCTTTCCTTACGCGTTACAAGTCGTTCAACCACAACGGGCACTCAAACAGTAAATACTTTGGATAGTGCAATAGAAAAGAAAGTAGCAAAAACACTTTCGCAAGTACTTATTACGGGTGCCACAAAATCAGACCTCTTTTCACAAAGCGCAGTAACTGATGCAGGTAGTTCCTTTCCTAATAATAAAGCTGCGAAAAAAAACACAGTTACCGTTGCGTACAGTTATATGGCGAGCGACAACACGAATGATTCCGTAGTTGTCGCTGATATCTCACAGTCCCTCACAGACAAAAGTGGTAAGAAACTCACCCGCGCTGGAAAGATTTTCTTTGACGTATCAGGCGTTATCATCGGGTACACACTGGATGATGTACCTGTCACAACAACGACTCCGAAGGCACAATCATGAAAGCTTTATCGTATCCTGTCAATACTTTGGCGCGCTCTTATCGTCGAGGTACAATTGCCCTATGCATGGTTGCCCTTACGCTCGCCATCACTCTCCTGCTTTCAGCGAGCGCCTTGACGTCAGGAATAGTTTCCGTCACAAATAAAAAAGCTGTAATTTCTATTACTGCAAGAAATGTATCGTGGAATGCTTCTGTACGCTCGCAAGGAACTTTTCTCCCCATTCCTTCAGATGCTTTTTTCGTTCTCGTCATTGGCAATGACGAACGTCCTGGTGTTGGCGGTGCACGAGCAGATGCGCTTCACTTAATCGGTATCAACACCGCTGAAAAGAAAGTCACTATCCTTAATTTTCCCCGTGATACCACTGTTTCAATCCCGGGTCATGGTAGAAATAAAATTAATGCCGCTAATGCATTTGGTGGATCTGCGCTCACAACTCAAACAGTAGAACAGCTAACGGGTGTCAAAATAAGCTATGTCTTAGAGGCCAATTTTGCTGCCTTTACAGGCCTTATTGATGACCTAGGTGGTATCGATGTGACTGTAGAAAAATCCATGCGCGATAGTGCTTCTGGCTCAAACTTTTCTCCAGGCGTTGTTCACATGTCAGGCGGACAAGCACTCAGTTTCACACGAGACCGTCACAGCTTCTCGAGTGGCGATTTACAAAGATCACAAAATCAAGCCATTGTATTAATTGCCGCTTTGGCCGAAATGAAGAAGTCACGCACCACGATATCTTCGCGATTCGAAGGCGTGGCGTTCATGGCAAAACATCTTAAATTAACAAACTTAACCTTGCGTGATGTGTACTTTTTAATGGAACAGGCCAGCGCTATTGAACCTGGAAATATTTCCAGCATTCTTGTACCCTGGGCAGGATCGAACACTTTGGCTCCTCAAGCAACGACTTTATTTAATGACTTTAAAGACGATGCTGTGCTTCAAACCTATAAGTGAAATGTAGACGTCATTCTGAGAGAAACGAAGAATCTCAACGCAGCGGAATCCCTTACGTCCGCTTCGCGGAGATCCCTCGTAAACTCGGGATGACCTGTTACTACTCCACTTCCGCGCGTGCACGGGCAGTAAAGTCTGGATCATTTTTCATCGATACGTGGACTACCACTTCATCCTCATTTACGAAACAATGGATAAGGCTTGCACCATTTTTCTGTGCGGCTGTTCTTGCAGATACACATGCTTGGGAACTATTCGAATGTGCAACTTCATATGCTCCACTGAGTGCGGCTGCATCTGCAGCATTTTGAATATGTGTTACCCCACTTGTTGCCTGTCCAAGGCGCGCGACCCCAAGAGCAACGACCATGCACAACGCACACAACGCTATTATCCAAACAGTAACAGTGCCGTCGTCGCCAGCATGCATCATTTATTTCTCGACTCGCATAACCACTTGAGATGATACTGTTACATCAGGGAAAACAATGCCGATAAGAGGGAGCGAACTTTTCACTGTCTCATGAACCGTAACCGACAGATATTGACCCGGTGTGCTTGGACGAGAAATATCAATCCGTGCACCAGGAGCACTACGCTGCGCAACCGTAATCGCGTTTTCGTGATTACTATTTACGCTGAGTTCTCTCGCAGCTGAGCGCGCCGCCTGAGCAACCAGCACATGCTCGCGCGCGATAAGCGCTACCTGAACGATCAGTAAAAGAAACAGGGCAAGAAAGGGTATAAGGAGTGCTACTTCTACTGTTGCTTGTCCGCGATCATTACGGTTGAATTTTTCCATGTTCTGTTCCTCTTTTGGCCTTGATTCACAAGACTCGATACAACTGGACGAACTGCTGCTGCCTTGTTGCTTCTGGGGAGGGTCCGGCCTTGGAAAAGATTGAGCCTTTGTAGGCTCTCCCTTTTCTTTTCCAAGATCAGACCCTAAGGAAACGTTACGATGCCTTCGACATCACACGAGAAATAACACTCTCAAATAAGTTGCTAATGGATCCTGTTGAGCTTGCCCACGTCAGAAGCAATACCGCCAAGGCCGCTGCTCCGAGGATAACGAGAGCATATTCTGCTGTTGATTGTCCTTTTTCATTTATCGAAATTATTCGACTTTCGAAATAGTGATATATAAATACAAGAGATTGCATTACTTGCCTTTCCGTTGCTGCTTTGTTCTTTGACAGGACGAGGGAAGGGTCATATTCATTGTCACCAATGAAAAGACATAAAACCATTGATTAATGTCGGCACCACACTGAGAAGAATAAACGCCGGAAGAATACATGTAACGAGCGGAAAAAGCAT
>CALMUU010000124.1 GCA_937872965.1 uncultured Actinomycetes bacterium | reverse complement strand
GTCTACTTGTTATCGTTGCGCCGGCAAAGCCGGTCACAACTCGCGGTCGCTCATCCTTCGCTCCCTGTGATATTGGTTATCGTTGCGCCGGCAAAGCCGGTCACAACTCGCGGTAGTTGCTTCGCTCCTGGCTCATCCTTCGCTCCCTGTGATTCGTCTCGTACACCGCTTCGCGGGGTTTCCTCGGCTGAAGCCTCGGAATGACGAGAGACAAACCTATGGTAGAAAATGAATACATTCAGTTGATGAACTATGTCGAGAAGTACACTGTCTCTTCCAATGCAATTGTATTGCAACGGGCAAGTGGCGGAATGGCAGACGCGCTGGCTTCAGGTGTCAGTGTCCGAAAGGACGTGAGGGTTCAACTCCCTTCTTGCCCACTCACCTTTCGCGTTTCAACCAGTCATCCTATGTTTTCCAGTCATCCAGAGGGCTTTAGCCTGAAGGATCCCCGCGCAGCGGGCCAACTGGCTTCGTTCACAATTTCTTGTTGGATCGCTTTTCTATTTCTAATCTTGTACGTGTCACTTGTTCTACTAAGCGTTCTTTCACGTCATTGAGTTCTTGGAGCTCTTCGGGTACATTTTCTGAACTTTTTCCTTGCCATGTTGAAACAGCAATGGGAGCGAGTATCCGCTCGAGAGCAATTTCCGCAAATGTGTGCTCTGCATTGGTACAAAGAATGATCCCAATGCTTTCTTTATCACCCTCGACACAAAGGTATCGATCAACAGCGTTGAGGTAGAAATTCATTTTTCCCACAAATTCGGGTTGAAATTCTCCCGTTTTTAGTTCGATAATAATGAAACGTCGAAGTGTGTGATGATAAAAGATGAGGTCAAGAAAGAATTCTTTGCCTTCCACAACAAGTGACTTTTGTCTTCCGTAAAATGCAAAACCACTTCCCAGCTCGAGGAGGAATTTTTGAATATCATCGAGTAATGCCTGTTCGAGCTGTCGCTCGTTGTACTGTTTGCCGAGTTCCAGGAAGTCGAAAACATAGGGATCCTTCACTGCCTCTAGAGCAGAATCCTGGTCGTCTGGTTCGAGCGAAGTTGAGAAATTTGTGATGGCTTTGCCTTGGCGTTCGTGGAGCTTCAAGTCGATCTGGCCCTCTAAGTATCGATAAGACCAACCGTTTTCGGATGCACGCAAGGCATACCATTCAAATAGTGTTTGATTTTCTTGATAGCGATCTATCAAAATGCGCAAATGAGTCCAGCCAATTTGTGCCAGCACTGCCGGCACAAATTGAATATTAGGATATATCTGGGCAAATTGCTTCATATAGAAAAGGTTTCGCCTCGAAAAGCCCCTAGTAGAGCCTGTTGAGCTTTTGAGATCTTCAGCAATCTTTCCTATAACGTCATCGCCCCAGCCACTGATCTCTTGTTGCTCAATGATCTCTTTCCCGATGGTCCAATACAAGATGACAAGTTCGGAATTGATAGCTCTCGCAGCCCTGTTCTGAGCTTGTTGAACATGCCGGGTGAGTCTATTGATGAGTTCGCGATATTCAGACGTTGAGGTTACCGCTTGTTCCTTACCTGCCTTAGCTTGTATTTGATTGTACTCATCTTTTTTATTCATGTTCAAAATATAACAAGAGGGTACGACAAAAACGTATGAGTTTTGATCCACCGAATTAGTGCAGCCCTGGCGGCACTAATGCACTCCAACTATGCAGGCCGCTTGCAGAGAGGATTACCCCAGGCGTATGCTCGGAGCATTATAAGCATCACCGAGGAGGTTCGCATGTTAGAAAATGCACAATTGTATACGTCTCTGCCCGTTAAGGATCTTGAAAGAGCAAAACAGTTTTATCAAGAAAAGCTTGGGTTAACTCCAAAAGAGGAAACAGAAGGCAACGTTTTCTATGAAACCGGAGGATCAAAGTTTTTCCTTTATTACTCGCCTTCTGCTGGATCAAACCAAACGACAGCAGCGTGTTTTAATGTCGCGGACGTCGAAGGCACAGTTGCTCAACTCAAGAATCGAGGCGTTGAGTTTGAACATTATGATGAAATCCCTGGCGTCAGGCGTGACGGAGACATTCATTACAACGAACAAGGATTCCAATGTTCATGGTTTAAGGATTCCGAAGACAACATTATTAGCGTGAGCCAATACGCATAGAATCTTTTTCAACTAGTCATCCTGAGTGAAACGAAGGATCTGAGATTCTTCACTTAGTCGCTTCGCTCCTGGTTCAGAATGACAGCTGTAGTCCAAGGATGACGAAAATATGTTGCGACAAGTACATCGTTTACGACGAGGGGGATGCAAGTGGATACACCCACGTTAGAAAATGAATTTGTTCGCCTTGTGCCCCTAAGCGTGAAGCACGCCTCTGCCCTTGTCGCGGTTGTTGATAAGGAGATGTGGTTTGGGATGATCACTCCCGTGCCAACAACTCTTGAGCAAATGATTTCAGACATCAAAGATTGGATTAGTGTTCCGCAGCGCATGTCGTTTGCAGTTATCGATCCGAAAACCGAAGCCGTCCTTGGTTCGACGAGTTTCTATGAGTACGTTCCCTCTCAGGACCGGATTGAAATTGGAAGTACTTTTTATGCACGCGATGTGTGGGGTGGTCCTGTTAATCCGTCCTGCAAACTCTTAATGTTGGATTATGCCTTCGAACAATTACGCGTACATCGAGTCGCGCTTCGTTGTGATGCAAGGAATGCTCGCAGCATTTCTGCTATTAAAAAACTCGGAGCTACCCCTGAGGGAACATTGCGTGGCCACAGGATCGCTGCGGATGGAACCAGAGGAGACACCATGTACTTTTCTATTTTGGCTCCGGAATGGCCAGATGTTAAAGCGAGTTTGCAAGCTCGTTTGTCGACTTTTTCATAAATTCTTTATTGAGCGGCACTCTTTGCAAGAATCACATCTGAAACCCAAACAGTTCTTATGGAGAAACTATGACTGATGTAAATGAAACCGGCAAGCCTGTATATCTGATTCATAAGGCTCTTGCGGTTTTTCTGGATATTCTTGTTGTTGTTCTCTTCATTGCCATTGGGAAAAAAGAACATGGCACAACATATGATCTCA
>CALMUU010000123.1 GCA_937872965.1 uncultured Actinomycetes bacterium | reverse complement strand
TGCAGACACGAAAACGGATGATGCTCTATATAAATCAACCAAACTCGAAATGTCAGTATGTTCGATTATGGTCACGACGTCTTCCAGATTGCGTTCGCGTATCAACTCATTTACAGCCTTGCCATATAAAGGTGTGTCGCACGAGCCAACAATCGTCAAGACTGCATCCGAAAAGTGACGCCGATATATATCGAGAGCATGGATGAGCACATGAATATTTTTATGTGGAGCGATCCTTCCTACAAAAAGCCATGTTGAAGGAGTTCGTTTTTGTGAACTTTTTTCTCCATCATTTTCATCTGCATAAAAAGCATCTGAAAACACAGGGGGGATAATCTCGATATTTCTATAACCCAAAGACACAAGTTCCGCTGCGTTAAATTCAGATACAGCAATTGCCCCCGACGATAAAGGCGCTAAACGTGCAAGCTGTGTGCGAGCACGTGAAATCGCAGCTGATGTAGAAGGAAACCAGCGCGCAAAATAATGCGCAGGTGTTATGTTGTGATAGTTAACGATGAGTCGACACGACGTGTTGTAAAGAAGATCTGCCATAGGCGAAGGATTGGCGAATTGATACAGAACGACATCGTCGGCGCGCAAATCTGTAGCAAAATCATCAATGCTTTTTACCGTAGAACGAAATTCGGGCCGAATAGTTTCTGCGAATGTCGCCGTCTCAATATTTGCTTGTGAAAGTGCATGATTAATCCCCATTGCATGGTTGCCTACAGCTCCGCGTTCAATTGTGGCGAGCGCATGCTTAATCATTGCGTACCCTCTGAAACCAACCATTGCACGGCACTCATCGCTTCTTGGTCGATATCGTGTTCGGTAACATTGCTTTTTGCGTTCCGTTGAAGGAACGCCCGCATCTCCGGGTCATGAACAGCCACATCGAGCGCTGCGACAATATCTACAACATCACAATGCGCATCGAGAATAATTCCTGCATCATTCACCGTTTCCGCAATAGCTGCAGAATCAATTGCCACGATGGGAAGACCGGCACATTGCGCTTCCACAAGAGGAACACAGAAACCTTCATGTTCACTGAGACATAGGTAAGCGTCTGACTCTTTATAGAGCTGGCTTAACTGAATATCGTCAATATTCTCGTGAAATCGGACAGCATCTTTCAGATTTAGTTTCTCAATTAGTTGTTCTAACGATTCCTTGTACCAACGTGACGAGGAAGAACCAACTAAATCTAACGTTGCACCTTCATCGATAAGGTCTCGATAAAGCGCAATCGATTGAATAAGCTTTTCGACACGCTTATGAGGAGCGTAGCGTCCTACGGATAATATTCGTGCATCTTTAGCACGAGGATGTCGTCGAGTTGAAGTGTCGCCCACCTTTTTTGATACGTCAAAGAGAACAGGCATGACCGATGTATGGCGGCAACCCTGAACTTTGAGTTTATTTTCTGAATAGCGTGAGGCTGCCACCCCCCTATCAGCTCTTACAGCAAGTTGGGAAAGTTGATAGCGCGCGATCCGAAGTTCGAGAGATACATAAGGTTCCCAAGGTTCAAAATATTTGGCAGGCGTAATGTTGTGATACCACATATCGACACGAGCATTACTTGAATGTATCTTCTCTGCCAAAGAGGAAGCCATGCTCATATGATAAAGAATGTGGTGATCATCGAAAGAATCAATGGATGAAGGAAGGCTCACCCGATCAGCAAAATAAGGGTGAATATACTGTGCCACGATAGATGATTCGATATTGTTTCGCTTCAACTCATCATCAATACGCACAACATGTTGCGATATTGCATCATGTAAGGAAATGCTGGGAAGGACTTGGAGGATCACGCGGCCTCCTAGAGAGTGTGCGCTTTGCTTTGAGCGATGAAAACGCACACGCCACTTCGACCTGTATCGATTACTGCATATTCGTTAAAGGCACGTGAAATAATGTGAATCCAAGTTCGTTCGCTCCATAATTTGGTAGCGGAAAGTTCAGTAGCAATGGATGCACTGTCACCTGTTATTTCTGTCCGCACGACAAGGATCAGTGGCGCATCATCACGGAGCACGCGTGAACATTCTCCGACAAGTTCGATTCTTCCTGCAGAGCTCAAAAAATCAATTCGACCATGGAGCACAAGGCCAGCCAGGCTCTGATCTTCTTGATCTTTGATTAAGGGAAAGACTTCTTTACAGCGAGAATCTATAGAAGCAGGAAGCTCGCTACATACACGTGATCGAGGATCCACCACAATCACTTGAGAACCTATAGCACTCAATATCTTCGAGTCGAGTGCATCAGAAACGATGATGCGTCCATCGGCGAAAACAACCTGCGAAGAGATCGTGCTCCAGAGAGCTGCGTCTACAGTACCAAGATCGAGCCCCTCTAATAAAACTGCGGTATCGGCGTGTCCGATTGTTTTTTTAATCTCTTGGACATCCTTATTAATTGAGCGTAAAGCCTGCGCTACACCCGAACCAAAAGTCGATATTTGTTGCGCCAGATATTGGATATACCAACCGATGGCGACACGAACACCTTTTTTAATAGCTGCACCCGCCATTTTTTGACTACCAATGGGAGGAAAAGGATCGATATAAGCATCGCGTTCAGCAACATCAAGTAAATGGGATGTTTCCTCAAGGGAATGAGGAGGAATATATTGATTGTAAAGATCATTCAGTTCTTTTTCACGTCGAGGATCGAAACCTTTGCTTCTTCGAAGTTCTTCCGCGCGACGCTTTACTACATCATCTACTCTTTCAGGAGAAATCGAAGAACTTTCCTCTGAGCTACTCGACACGTGCTGCCTCAATTTGGTTAATTTCGGTGGACACAGGAAGATTAAGCATCCCTAGAGTGCGGGAATCGTTCGTCACTTCAAACGTATACTTAGCTTCCAGCCAGTCGTAAACGATTCCGCCATCTTGAGACGTAATCCCAACGTTGGCTCTGTACGTCCCGTCTGCAAGAGGGATGGAATCCCAGAAAAACCAAACATTACCAATGCCGCTGAGCGTTCCTGAATCTTTATCCCGTGTTGACGCTTCGAAAACAAGGTTACCCTGAACATCGTAGACCTCGAAAGAAAAGCTTATGTTTGCAACAGGAACGGCTGTCTCCCAACTAATTTGTGCCTGAAGTTGCCCGCCTGTTCGAATGTGGTTCGAATTGACATCTTGTGGATTCGTAAAACCAGCTCCTGTGATACGAATTTTTTTATGATGTTCGCCCACTGCCCCTTCAAGAGGAGATGACACTTCCCCGATAGGGGCAAGCTGTGAGGACATATCGTGTTCAGCGATCGCTTCTTGCGCTTTTACGCCAGGATCGGATGCAATGACCGGGATCTCTTGTGCAGCGTCGTTCAATGACGAAACTTCTTCCGTTTCTGCACGAGCATCGCCCGCAAAGAGCTTCTCGCGAAATTCACGAATTGCATCAACCGGTTCACCGCAGAATACGAGCTTACCGTGATCCAAAACCGCAGCTGCATTGGCAATCATGCGAATTTGATCCACCGAATGGGTGACGACCACAATTGTTCGTCCTTCACGTTGAAACTGCTTCACGCGCTCAAGACACTTACGCTGAAAAAGCTCATCGCCGACTGCAAGCACTTCATCAACAAGCAAAATGTCAGGATCAACGTTTACAGCAATAGCAAAACCCAAACGAACATACATTCCCGAAGAGTAAAATCGGACTTGAG
>CALMUU010000122.1 GCA_937872965.1 uncultured Actinomycetes bacterium | reverse complement strand
ATGATCAAGCGACTGCTGATCTTCTCACTGCACGCTTAGAGGCACACGAAAAAGCAGCGTGGATGCTTCGATCTCATCTCGAATAACCCCAAAAGAAATTTATTTCCCAAGCGAGGTCATTTGGTTTCGCTTTTTTGTGCAGGAAACAGGAATAGAAAAAGTTCGTTCACAACGAATATAAGCTGAACACATTCCTGCCGCTACTTTTCCATAAGTAAAAGCGACAGTCGCAACAATTGTTACCTCTGTCTCCAGTAGTAACAAGTGCTGCGCTGTCGCTTTTTTCCGCTCACCACATGGTTGGGAATAGGGGTTTACGGTCTTTATCTATCTCAGCGGGATCATTCTCGGACATTACCGATGTTCCGCTTCTTGATGGGAAGGACGGTCATTTTCTCAGAAATAATTTCGTCCTTCTCAACTCTGTTTATATTCGGATTAATAACTACTCTGCCTTTTCGCTTTCGCGACGTGCATCCGCTTCTGCTCTGCTTACTTCGCGCTTGGCTTCATCTTTTTTAATTTCTGCGGTCTGCTTGAGATCTTTCCACTCTTCTTCTCCACGCTTGCGACCACGTTCAGCCAAGTTTTCGACTTTATCCTTCGTGTTTTCCCATAAATCTTGGGCTTTACCTTTTACATCTGACATGTGTCCTCCTTTGGTCACCTATATATCAAACCATTACGGAACTCATTGGGCAGTTAGAAATTTCACAATAGCGAAAATAGGCAGCTCGACAGGGGTTAGTTTTTTAAGTTACCTAGGAATGTGAAATTTTTCACTAACGGGGTAGATCCCTGCCGCCAAGTTCTTCACGTGCCGATGCAAGTTGAGAGCGATCGTTAGGAGAGAAAATGTATTCAAAGTCTGCTGACAATTTAGAAAGTTTGTGAAGAAACTTCTCTGATTCGAGAATAATTGAATCAAATGATTTACCCGTCAAGCGACCCTTGTTCTCAAGTTTGGAATCTACGTAATCAAGGTATTCCCCAAAGGCTGCCGCTACTTCACTTATATGAAATTGTGCTTGATCGTAAGCTTCCTCATTATGTGGCAATGGCTCTGGAATATTAATGGTCTGGTCTATGTATACAAGTGTCGTTCGATCACTAAACTCCTCTGCAGGAAAGCCCTTTGTTCGAAGTTCTGCCAATTCCTGGATAACACCTTCAACAAATTCCTCAAGAACATTACTCATATCTTGGGCAATGTCTTCTGCCCTTTTATCTGGTTCATAGAAACGGGTAAAAGCTTCAACAGACTTTGCTCGATACGAAGCCAAAAGATTATGGAAGGCAAAAAAATTTGCTATTAATTCAAGATCAGGAAGTTCAGTCGTAGGCATAGCAAGTACTTATCGACCGGCAAAACTGGCACCCTGAGAGGCAATGTCCTGATCTACTCCGGTCGAAAACGCTACCCGCTCTGAAACCGGTGTTGATCGCCAGTTAGCGTCCTTGGCCCATTCGGACAACTTCCGTTCAACAACGTCACACGAGTTACCGAACACACGAATAACAAGTGAATCACGATCATGTCCAACAACAACAGGATGGTGAATCGTAGGTTCTCGCCCTTCTTCGCCATCGGCCTCAAGAATGAATAGCTGTGTATCGTCTTGTTGAACCCACTCTCGCTTCTCTTTTGTTCTTCCCGCGACCCAAAGATCTGCATGTGAATGCAGAGGTACCGAAATCGCAATTGTGCGCTGTCTGCCAGCATCAACATGCGTGGGATCCATGATGTCAAGGTTTGAGACTGCAGTACCCTCACGATAGTGAACCAGTTCACATGAAATATTCCCATCGTATCGTCGTGAAGAGAAGACTTCTTCTAAACCAAGTTGGGTAATGACATCCATGCAGCATCGCGCTGCATCGGACACATAATCCAATCGATCAAGCAATTGTTGCGCAGCGACAATGAGATGATCTTCCGAGCGGGAAAGTCCGCCGAACGCATACATGCCCATAGGCTCAAATATTTCTGGGGATGGCGGCGAGAACGAGAGCAGTGAGCGCTTGGGTTTATTTACTGCGAATGCATTCGTATGATGTTTGAAGAACGAGCCTTCTATTTTAAGAACTGAAAAATTACCTGTTATCCACATTCCGATATATGCTTCACCATTAATCTGACCTTCGTGGATACCTTGATGGACCGAATCGGCCACAGCCAAAACAAATGCTCCCGTATCTTCCTCTGTGTCTAAAAATTCTCGAGGAAAATGGGATGTATCTTGCTGTAGGCGAGATATCACATCTGGATCGATGTGGTGATCCACTACTGCAAATCCTCGCTCACGGAGCTCTTCTCGGATTCCTGGTGTATGCCTGTTTGCATCCCTGCGTATACGCATAGGATCGATTGTATATCGAGACGTTCTGTATTAACAGCTGAAATATCAAAAATGGGCGCCTGAAGCGCCCATTTTTGACTATATATATTGTGTGGTGAGATGTACTCCACGCTGCGCGGAGATCCTTCGAGATCCGTCGGCTAAAGCCTCTCAGGATTCCCTTCGGTCGGCCCTCTCAGGATGACTAGCGTCAATTTATAAAGACAACAATCCCTGCCACCTTCAGGAGCAGTTTCTCCTTTAAGAAGGCTGCCTACTTCTCCTCCAAGAGTATCAGCAATTGACTTAGCGAGATCGCCATTGTTGCCCGTAGCATCGACAACGATCGTCTTATAAATGTCATCGCCTTTTTTGGCATCGCCAGACGCGGTAGCGCTAATGGTATCAATAGAGCCCAATTTCTCGATAGCAGCATTTACGTCGCCTCCAGCATTGACGATAGAGACACCGACTTTTTTGCGGCATCGATGGCAATCGGTCCAACGTTAATGATTCTGTTTTCAGATTCACGATAGATAATTGCTTTGCGGCCCTAACGTCAATTAACCAGCAGCTGGCTGACTAAATTCTTCATCACCGTCATTGATTTCATTTGAATCGTCGACT
>CALMUU010000121.1 GCA_937872965.1 uncultured Actinomycetes bacterium | reverse complement strand
ATAGGAATGTATTTCAATACCGCACCTGTGCGTGCTGCAAGCATTTGCCAGGGAACAATATTGGAATGATGTTCGAGGTGAGACAAAACAATGACGTCACCTTCATGGATATTCTCATCGCCCCAACTGCGTGCAACAAGGTTGATACTTTCGGTCGCATTGCGCGTAAAAATTACTTCTTTGTCTGAGCGCGCGTTGATGAAACGAGCAACTGATGTTCGGGCAAGTTCATATTGATCTGAAATTTCCTGAGCTGTCGTGTATACCCCACGGTGCACATTGGCATAATGTGTGTTGTACACATCATTCATTGCATCGAGCACTTGTGTGGGTGATTGCGATGAAGCTCCAGAATCTAAGAAGCTGATTAAATGTCCATTGACAATGCGTGAAAGACCTGGAAAATCAGCTCTTATTTTTTCGATGGGGAAAGACGTCACGAAGCAGCGCCCTCTTTCAAGAGATCAAAGCCTTCGTTTTCTATCTCATTGGCCAATTCTGGACCGCCAGATTTGACGATTGAGCCATCGACGAGAATGTGTACGCGATCAATTTCCATATAAGAAAGAATACGTTGGTAATGAGTGATGCACAATACCGCCATGCTGGGGTTTTGTGTGCGAATAGTTTTGAGACCTTCTCCAACGGCTGCAACCGCGTCGATGTCGAGACCAGAATCAATTTCATCAAGGATGGCGACTTCGGGTTCAAGCAATGCCATTTGAAGAACTTCGTTGCGTTTTTTCTCGCCACCTGAAAAACCATCGTTGAGATAACGATCAATAAATTGGGTATCCATTCCTAATTTATTGGCCCAATCCATCACTGCGAGGCGAACTTCGAGAACAGAAAAATCTTCGACACTTTTTCGCTTTGCCATTGCTTGACGTAAAAAGTTGGTCACGCTGACTCCGGGAATAGATTCGGGATGTTGAAAGGCAAGAAATAGACCCACGCCTGCGCGCTCATCGACGGACATGTTGGTGATATCTACATCACCAATGAGGATCTTGCCAGATGTGACTTCGTATTGGCTATTGCCCAAGAGAACATTCGAAAGGGTTGATTTTCCGGACCCATTGGGGCCCATCAGTACATGAGTTTGACCCTCGGGCACTTCCAGGCTCACGTTATTGAGGATATTTTTGCCCTCAACACGGACGGATAGGTTGCTAATAGAAAGGCTGGACATCTCTCTATTCTACGGCCTTGCAAGCAGACTCGATACAACTGAACGAACTGCTGCTGCTTAGTTGCTTTAAGGGGAGTGTCCAACCTTGCAAATCGTAGGTGAAGTCGTTTGTGCGACTCTCTGCTTATTTCGTATTTGCAGGGTCAGACCCTGCAAAACTCACCAGCCGCGTGCAGCCCAAGCGTCGATAGCAGGGCGTTCATTGCCAATAGTGGTTGATGCTCCGTGCCCGGGCAGAACAATTGTGTCGGCAGGCATTGTCATTAAGCGAGATTCGATCGATGTCATGATGGTGGCGAAGTCTCCGCCGGGAAAATGTGTTGCGCCGGGTCCACCGGGAAAGAGTGTGTCCCCAGTAAAAAGGAAGGGAGTATCGCGCAAATGCAGACTGACCGAACCGGGAGTATGTCCGGGTGTGT
>CALMUU010000120.1 GCA_937872965.1 uncultured Actinomycetes bacterium | reverse complement strand
GACCATGGACAACCATTTTTATTTGCGAAGTTCCATGTCGAAGCGGTTGGTGTGTCCGAAGTTGTCGTCGTATGCAGCCCAAAGTTGTTCGGCTTCTTCTGCAGACAGCGGGAAGCCTGTTGCCTCTGCGTATTCGCGCACTTCTTGAACTGTGATGCATGTAGGCAATACGCAAGCGAAAGTAGGTTCCGCCAAAATTGCAGCGACGGCTGCTTGCCCGATTGTGCGTCCGGTTTCTTGGGCCCACAGAAAAGAGATCGCATCTGCCTTATCAAGGTTGTCGAGCATGTTGTCCTTCACTCGGTACGAGCGATGGTCACCTGATGCGAGCATTTCATTAAGTGATTCACGTGTTACTTTCCCCGAGAGCGCATCCGATGCGTGGGGTACGCGCGCGATGAGCGCAACGTTGCCCGATGTGCATGCTTCGTTGCGTGCGAAAGTGCGACCAGGCTCTTGTTCGAGAGCGTTATATACCGTCTGCAAAGTATCGATGTTGCGGTTCTCTAAAGAGGCGATGCCTTCATCGACCCATCCAATAGCAGGTCCAAGAGCAACACCGTATGCGCGAATCTTTCCCATGTCTTTCAGTTCATTCAGTGTTGCAAATAAGTCATCGTTCTCGACTGCATCCATGCGTGCATTATGAAGTTGCATCAAATCGATTGTTTCAACACCTAAGCGTTTCAAACTTTCTTCCGTCTGTTGAAAAATCGATGTACGTGACCAGTCGTGTGGGCGCTCTGAATGTTCGCTGGGACGCTCTGCATGAATGTCATATCCGCATTTTGTTGTGATGACTACTTCGTCGTGATGTTCTGCGAGGAAAGGAGCCATGACGGTTTCACCGAATCCATCATCACCATAAGCAGGGGCAGTGTCATAAAACGTAATACCGCAGTCGAATGCAGTTTTCAACATGTCGGCAGCATCGTCTGCCTTGCCCCACCAATTTGTTGAAATGGTCCATGCTCCAAAGCCAACTTCCGAGACAGTGATACCGCTATTACCAAGTGTGCGTTGTTTCATAGATCCATTCTACGGTGACGGGAAATCTCTCGTAGAATGGAGGCAATGACAATTGACAGTGTGCACCCACGACACATACTGCTCGTCGACGATATGTCGGCAGACCAAATAAAAGATATATTTGTTCGAGCTGCACAATTTAAAGAAAAAGGCTTTACCTCAAGTCGCATTTTAGATTCCGAACCGGGCAATGCTCCTCTTGTCGCACTGGCTTTTTTTGAACCGTCAACTCGTACCCGACTTTCTTTTGATGCTGCTGCACAACGAATTGGTTGTAACACAATCGGTTTTGATAATCCTGAACTGACAAGTTCAGCCAAAGGCGAACAGCTACAAGATACGCTACGTGTAATTGAACAATATGCGGACGCCATTGTTGTGCGTCGAAAAGAACATCAGACAATCGACATTATTCGCAATCATGTTTCTGTTCCCGTTATTAGCGCTGGTGTGGGTGCGCAAGAACATCCGACTCAAGCATTGCTTGATATATTTACTATTCAAGAGCACCGAGATGTAGATTCTGTACATCACGTAGCGTCGTACGGTGACCTTGTGAATTCACGCACCATGATTTCTCAAGTGCGTCTTTTGGCCCGCGAAGGAATCACACTTTCTTTTATTGCTCCCGAGGGAATGCAAATAACGGGAACATTTCGTAGCGAACTTGAAGCGCGAGGAGCGAATGTCATTACGACAGATAACCTTGATGAGGTTATTGCAGATGTCGATGTTCTTCATGTCATACGCCCGCAGCGCGAACGATGGGAAGGTCAAGATTACAATGCGTATGCACCTGTTGATGCGTCGGTGATGTCGAGTATGAAATCTGACGCACTCGTATTGCATGCTTTGCCACGCACAGGCGAGCTGGATCCTGAAATCGATTCCGATCCCCGCAATGTTATTTTTGAGCAAGTACGTAACGGAATGTATATTCGTGCGGCTCTTCTTGAGTGGTTGCTCAGCTAGTACTTCTGATCTCGCAACGAGTGAACGACCTGCCGACACTTCGTGTGCCGTGGGGAGGGTCGCACCTTGGGCTATACGTCGTAAAGGTAATTCCGTTCCCAAGATACGACCCTAAGGGGAAAGCCCCATTTTTTTGTCTTCGCGTTCCGCGGCCTTTATGCCGTATCCAAAAATAATCGGCAAGGGCAAAATCACGCAGCTTGCAACAAAGCTCACCATGGCAATCGCTACGAGTGCTGCTGGCCATTGCAGGGGAATGCATGCAAAGACACTGATGATGGATATAAGCATGAGCGAATATCCAATGCGCTTAAAAAGCGTGACTTTTTTTCGGATTGCTTCGCGTTGAACAATAACGGGGTC
>CALMUU010000119.1 GCA_937872965.1 uncultured Actinomycetes bacterium | reverse complement strand
GCACAAGCCATTTGGCTGTATCGGCATCGATGGTATCCATAATGGGCGCAAGACGTTCTTGCCATGTTGGCAACTCTTCAGGCGGAATAATACCTTGAGGCATATCTGTTGAGTGAACAAACCCCTCTTCTGCTTTTTGAAATGATGAGGTCATGACAAAAAGGGGGACGCCGTGTTGTTGCGCCACAACGCGACGCGTTGTAAAACTTCCCCCATCGCGAACTTTTTCCACCACATAGGTAATGGATTGACCGGGGTGACCACCGACAAGGAAATAGCCATGTAGAGAATGAACTCGACGAGTCGGATCGACGGTTTTGCCGGCACTTAATAGCGCTTGGGAGGCAACGAGGCCACCAAAAACTCGCTGGCGCGTTTCGTCAGGGGTTTGACCAAGAAAAATTGTGTCGTCGACTTGTTCCAGGGAAAGATAGGAAAGGAGTTCTTCGAGCGCTTGCGTCACAGTGCGTCCTTTCCCCTCTTACTAACCGAAGAACACTGCGGCAACATCCATAAGTTCTTCGTCGACTGTTTTGAGCTCATTGGTTGCATCATGCAAGGATACCGTCTCTACCCGCGTCCCATGGATAGCAACCATTGTGCCGTACTCTTTATTATGAACAGCATCGACAGCTGCAATTCCAAATCGAGTTGCCAACACACGATCAAATGCAGTCGGAGTTCCTCCGCGCAGAACATGTCCGAGTGATGTTTCACGCGTTTCAAAATGTGTACGGGTTTCGATTTCACGCGCAACCTGGTAACCAATTCCGCCGAGACGTTGATGGCCGTAATCATCTACTTCGTATTCAATCTTTTTCATTGTTCCCTCTACGGGAGTTGAACCCTCAGCGACAACGATGATCGAGAACTTCACGCCGCGCGAGTGACGACGTTTTATTTGGTCACACACTTTTTCAATATCGAATGGACGTTCGGGAACCAGAATCACATCTGCACCACCAGCAATTCCGCTATACGCTGCAAGCCATCCGGCATGACGACCCATCACTTCAACAACCATGACGCGGTCATGACTTTCTGCCGTTGTGTGCAATCGATCAATTGCATCCGTTGCGATTTGAACAGCTGTATGAAAACCAAATGTCACATCGGTAGCAGAAATATCATTATCAATTGTTTTGGGAACTCCAACAATATTGATACCTGCTGCACTCATGGCTGCAGCACCCGAAAGGGTACCTTCGCCTCCGATTGCAATTAATGCGTCAACATTATCTGCAGTCATTGTTCTTTGTACTTGTTGAGCACCATCCTCAAACATGGCAGGAGACATACGAGACGTTCCCAACATTGTTCCACCTCGATGTAAAAGCCCTCGTGAATTTGCGATCGTCAACTCGGTGGAATTGCCTTCTATGACACCTTTCCATCCGTACCTATAACCTACTAAGGCATGGCCGTGAATGGCTTCACCCTTACGAATGATCGCTCGGATCACAGCGTTCAAACCCGGACAATCTCCACCGCCGGTCAGTACTCCAATACGCATGTCAATAACTCCTTTGTGGACTCATCATTCTTCCAGCTCACTATGCTCATATCTGGTATTTAAAGTGACTAAAGTATATTTATGAGCTCATTCAAGGATATAGATCAACTCACGCCGGCCGACATCGAATCATTTTTCGAAGACGGCGCCAAAGTCACCTACGATTTCGTACAGGCAGCATCACGGTCACGATTACCCAAAGCAATGGTTTCACGCCATACCTACGTTGCAGCAGTCAGTGCAACACGCTTAGTGATGTGGGCTAAACGATCTTCAGTCGCCAAGACGCTTGCAGACTTGTCCTGTTCCATCGATCTTGAAGAGCTTTCGATCGATAACGGATGGGCTAAAGGAAACAAAAAGGGTTGTGAACTGTGCCTACCTGATGGTCAGCGAGTCATTATTGACTCAATGGATCCTGAAAATGTATTGGTCGAAACTCTGACTGAAAATATCGTTGCCGCCCATGGCAAGCCGAGCATGTCGCTTCAAGAAGCACCTACCGGTGAAGAAAAAGTGTTCTCCCAACCTGGCGTCGCAGTTATGGATACAACTTCATTGCCGTCACAAATCGCTCCAGAAACCGTGGTTGCCGGCATGACTGCAATGCCGCCAGAAGCACCAGCCAAGCCAGCACCAAGCGCTGAAAAAACTCCCGTTGTGACGCGTGAAGTGATCATCGAAAGCCTCAAGCGTGTCAACGAAGGTGCGATTTCACCGGCAGCAATTAAACAATGGGCTGTCAAAGTTCGCGACTGCAAAATTCGCGGTTCCGACGAAGCAATGGTGGGATACATCTTGTTTTCACTTTCACGCATTGATGCAACAGATGCGGATGCAGCAAAAAATGCTATCGCAGAATTCTACGAGCGTTTGACAGTTACCCTCGTTTAAGGTCACACTCCAATGGTCTTCACGTAAGTGTCCACATATCCATACCCACAGAGACAAAAGATCTCGTACATGAGTTCATCGGTAAGATTGCGTAACGCCAGTCGCGAATCGGTGACGTTCTGATATTTCTCGATATTGATAGGTTCACCAATGTGAACTTCCACTTTTTTGCCAAAACGAGGAAGTTTTTCATTTGTGGCCTGTATCTGTTCTGTTCCTCGGATGCCAACAGGAATGAGCACTGCACCAGTGTTTAATGCCAACCGTGCAACACCAGTATGCCCACGGTGCAAAAATCCATCACGCGTGCGTGACCCTTCAGGATAAATACCAAACACTTCCCCACGTTCAAGAACATCTTGCGCACTCATCAGCGCACCCGCCCCTGAACTTGACGAATCACGTCGAATAGGAATTTGACCCGTCGCGGTAAAAAACCATCGGGTCTTAATCGAATCAAAATATTCAGCCTTCGCAACAAAGGTAACTTTGCGCGGCATAACGTAGGGGATAAAAATCGAATCGATAAAAGAGCGATGATTTGCCGCAATAATCACTGCACCCGTTTCGGGAATATGCTCCAAGCCCGTAACCGTCGTATCAAACAGACCCTTCATGGGCATGTATCCGGCAGCCTTGACCACATGATACGGATCTACATTGATTTTAGAACGAATCGTCTTACCTGCAGCACCAAGGCGGGAAGAAAACTTTTTATTATCCAAGTTTTGTCAAACCCTTTTTAATGCCTCGCACTGCTTGATGGATTCTCTGTTCATTTTCTACCAGCGCAAATCGAACAAAGCCTTCTCCCCCAGGCCCAAAACCAGCACCAGGAGAAACTGCAACATCACATTCCATAATCATATGCTCACAAAATTCAATCGAATTCATCTCGCTATATACTTCGGGGATTTTTGCCCACACGAACATTGTCGCTTGAGGCTTTTCAATACTCCAACCAACATGTTCGAGACCATCAATGAGAGCATCGCGGCGGCTTTGATAGATTCCACAGGCATATTTTGGATAGTCCGGCAATTCATTCATTGTTACCGTCGCTGCAATTTGTACCGGCTGAAACATTCCATAATCGAGATAACTTTTTAGCCGCCCCAGTGCAGCAATAATCTTTTCATTTCCCAACAAAAATCCGCAGCGCCAGCCCGCCATCGAAAAACTCTTTGTCATGGAATACAGCTCGACACAGTGATCCATTGCGCCGGGTACAGACAAAATTGACGGCGGTTGGTATCCATCAAAACCCATATCTCCATAGGCAAAGTCGTGAACGATAATAATGTCTCGCTTTTTTGCAAAAGCAACGAGTTCCACCATGAAGTCGTAGTCGACACATGTGGTTGTGGGGTTATGAGGAAAGCTCGCAACAATAACGCGCGGTCGCGGCCATGCTTGTTCATATGCCTTCGCCATGTTTGCTAACACGTCACTACTGTCGCCCAGATGGACATAGTGAACAGCAGCACCGGCCAAGATCGGCCCCCAAATATGAATGGGATAACTCGGGCTTGGAACAAGAGCAGAGTCACCCGGTCCTAAAAGTGTCCACATGAGGTGCGAGAAACCTTCTTTGACACCAATGGTCATACATACTTGCGTTTCTGGATCTACTTTTACGTCGAATGTACGATCATAAAGCGCACTCACAGCACCGCGAAGATTTTTGATACCTCGTGACGTTGAGTAACGATGATTGCGAGGATTGTGCGCCGCTTCACAAAGTTTTTCAACGGCCAAGTCAGGTGAAGGAAGATCGGGGTTACCAAAACCAAGATCAACGATATCTTCGCCCTTATGTCGCTGAGCGATTTTGAGTTCATTTATTTGCGCAAATACGTATGGGGGAAGCGCATCAATACGTCTAAATTCCATCCCATTATGTTACCGCACCACAAAAGGCGGACGTGTCAGTTTTGACTAAGCGCTCAACCGAGTTAAAGCCAATGCTCCTGCACCAATAAGGCCTGCATTTTCACCGAATTGAGCAAAAACAATGCGAGGAAGGGGACGTGATACTCCCCCTTCAATATTGTCGAGAAAGTGTTTGGTAACAGGGCCAAGGAGGGTATCCCCCAATTCCACGACTCCTCCCGAAATCACAATCACGCTGGGATCAAAGATATTGTTCAGTGACACAAGCCCACGAGCAACATTTTGTGCAAACTCATCCATGATCGCAACTCCGTCAGCATCGCCGCGCGCTGCTGTAACTCCGACATGTGTTCCCGTAATGGCGTCAATACTTCCCGCTTCGCGAAGTACGTTGTCGGCATCTCCACGTGCAGCGAATTCACGACCAATACGACCAAGAGCTGTCCCTGAAGCGAACGCTTCAAAACATCCATATTGACCGCATGCGCACAAGGGGCCGTCAACGTCCATCGTAAAGTGACCGAGTTCTCCCGCGAAACCATGGGCACCACGCATGAGACGACCATCAATAAATATTGAGCCACCAATTCCGGTTCCGAGTCCAACGGTTAAAACATTCGATTCACCTCGGGCACTTCCAAAAAGAACTTCTGCCAAGCCCGAGCAGTTGTTGTCATTATCTACAAACACAGGAATATCGAGTTCATCACTCAGATCTTTACTCAAGGGAGCACCCTCATCAAATGCGGCAACGTTGGGAGAATAAAAAGCATATCCATCTAAGTCAATAAGCCCTGCGGCGCCAAAACCCACCGCCGCAATCTCATACTTTTCTTGAAAGTTGCGCACACCTTTAAGGATAAGCGCTTTCATTTCTTTCCACGTGTCAGGCTTGGGCACACGATATTCATCAATCAGACGTCCGTCGCTCTCGACAACGCCAATGGACATTTTTGTCCCACCGAGATCTATTCCAACAGCGCGCACGTTATGCTTCGCGATTAAAGGTCACAACATTGTTTGATGCGTCATCGAAGGAGACCTCGTCTTCGTTTTCAACTAAAGAGACTTCCTCGCCCTGGGATGAAACGAGAGAATCCAGAGCTTTTTCGCATGCATCGAGAAAATGGTGTGCACTAGCTATGGCTTCATGACCGCTCGTGTTGAGTAAATTAAACACTTCTGGATCAATTCTGTCTTTGATCGTCTGGAACTGATTCAATGCCAGTAAAGCAGTCGCCATCAGATTTGGGTTCTCATTCATACATAAGCAATATAGTGTGTGTATGACTGAACATGCATCCCAGGAAATAACAATCGAGGCAAAACCTGGACGTGTGCTTGAAGCTGTCCTGGAATTAGACCAATATCCTCAGTGGATTCCCGAAATCGAAAAAGTGAGCGTCTATGAGCGTGATGAACGCGGACGAGCTATTACTGCAGAATTTATTTCACGTGCGATGGGACAGACAATTACGCATGTATACAGGTTTCATTACGAAAATTATCCACAAACGATTACATGGACACTCGAGTCAGGCAACATGGTCAGCTCTCTTAAGGGCACCTATGAACTCATGGAGAGTACACCAACAAAGACCACCGTGACTTACACGCTCGCATTAGATATGGCTGTTGCGCTCCCGGGATTCATGAAAAGAAAAGCTACAGAACAAATCGTGTCCTCGGCGTTAGAAAATCTCAAA
>CALMUU010000118.1 GCA_937872965.1 uncultured Actinomycetes bacterium | reverse complement strand
CCGGGCAGACAAACACAAACGTGGTGGGCCGGGTAGGATTCGAACCTACGTAGCTATGCGTTCGACAGATTCAGCCAGTCTGCCGGGCAGACAAACACAAACGTGGTGGGCCGGGTAGGATTCGAACCTACGTAGCTTGCGCAGCAGATTTACAGTCTGCCCCCTTTGGCCACTCGGGTACCGACCCCCGTAAGATGTAACAGGCTAGCAAACGGGTATCTCGAGGATTCGATTCATAGACCATTTGCCAAGCATGAACATGAACAAGATATAGGGGGCAATCATGCCAAGTTTTGATGTTGTAAGTGAAGTCGATATTCAAGAAGTTCGTAATGCTGTGGATCAAACCAGCCGTGAAGTGGGAACGCGCTTTGACTTCAAGGGAACTGAGTCAGTTATTGAGTTCGATGGCAAGATCAAAATTAACATCAATTCAGCTACTGAGGACCGCGTTAAGGCAATCATCAATGTTTTGGAAGAAAAGTTTGTAAAGCGTCAACTTTCGCTGAAATCTCTTGATCACGGTAAGGGTGAAGAGGCTGCAGGTGCTCGCTACAAGCAGGAATTAACTTTGCGTGTGGGCTTAACCACCGAAAAGGCAAAAGAAATCGGTAAGTACATTAAAGAACATGGGCCTAAGGGAATTCAGCATCAAATTCAAGGCGATCAACTTCGAGTTATTGGCAAGAAACGTGATGACTTGCAAGCGGTTATCGCATTGTTAAAAGAACATAGTTTTGACTTGCCACTTCAGTTCGAGAATTTTAGAGACTAATTTATATCGCGCGTCGTGCTGTAATAACAGTAAAAGCTCCGAGGCCATTTTCATCCATGAGTGTTTCGCGCTCATGAGCAAAACTGGATGAAATCAGCGATTGCATGTCGCCAACCATCCATTGCTGAAGTTGATTATAAGAACTACCACCTCCAACAGGTACACAATATGCATCGATCCCATTTTTGAAAAGCCATTGTTCTTGTGATTCAAGAACTATCTTTGAAAAACCTTCTGAATCAAGTAGTACATGCATATCTTCTGAAGTGACATCTGTGGTTATGTCTCCTCTCACACCGCCTTCCAATGCGGTCAATACATTATCGACGCCGACAATACGTTGATTGTTCGCGTAAAGACGCAACCAATTTTCATCCTGCATATGCGTAACGGACTTTACATAATCAAAGAAGAGAAGCGAGAGATCCGTCACATTGCTTGTTGCTTGTATTAATTCACTGAACCAACCTGCAATTCCCGTATGAAGTGGGATCCGATAATCACCAAGATCCATTGGAGCATTAGCCCCTGTAAGTGAATCAATGTTTCCGTGAATTCCAAAGTACCCAAGAGCTGGAGGAATTGAGGCAATCCTGTCGGGCGCATATTGCTGGTACACATCTGTAGTGCGTCCGATATCAAACACAAGATTATCGAGGAGTTCATTAGCGATTACGAGTGTAGGCGCGTCGCATTCGGGAAGTGATTCATGGACGGACCATGTGAACTGCGGAGATATTTTTTGGAGCTTTTCTTCGCACGTGTAGCGATGTGCAGGTGATATTTCAACGAGACGATAATCGATGTACTCTGCATTGCGCAGAGATGCGCGTGCAATGCTCGCCGCAAGCGAACCTGGACCACAGCCAGCTTCCACCACGATTGCTGGAGTATCAATTTCGAGACTGTCATACCAATCATCAATATAGGGTGCGATCACAAAACCGAAAAGGTCCCCCACTTCAGGTGATGTTATGTAATCGCGCGTGCGGCCTGCGCCACCACCCTTGGTATAGAAACCTTCGGGACCATACAATGCTTCCTGCATGTATTCTGCAAAGTTGTTTACGTTGAGTTCAGCCATGTCTACTTCACGTTTCTTGTTCACTACTTTGATGCATTATTAATCTGCTTCGATCTGATTAGCTTGCCTTGTCAAGCAAGTCTAGGGGGATTCGCTCTCCGTCAAATACTGCATTCACTTCAAGAATCCCACCTAATGCTTCAATATAGTTGCGCAACGTCGACAACATTACATCTGTACCGTTTTCAACAAATGAAACATTCGGTTGAGTGACACCAAGAGCTTGCGCAACTTCATGCTGTGTCAGTTCACGCAGTTTACGAAGTTCAGCTAGCTGATAAGCCACCAATTCCGCGAGAGATTCTCGACGATGACGCTCAATAGAAGCACGACGCTTCGGATTTTTCATTATCGGATCGGACAGTTCCTTAAAATTTCGTGTAGCCATTTCAATCACCCTCTGTTTCTTTTATATCTTGTAAATATTCATCGAAAAGATCGTCAGCCGATGGGATAGCCCATTTATACCAAGCATTCCATTGGCCAGATTTATCCCCACCTAACAACAAGACCGCACGTCGAAGTGGATCAAAACAAAAAAGTACGCGTAGGGCGCCTTCCTTACTAGCGCGTAGCTCTTTCATGTTGTGGTGCCGTGAATTTTCGATACTGTCAACAATCGGTCGTCCAAGCGACGGACCAACTTCGGCAAGCATGAGCACTCGTTCTGTAAGCGCTTCTTGTTGGTCTTGTGAAAGTTCGTCCCACCACAATCCAAACTGGTCAGTAAACAGAATCTCCC
Source organism: uncultured Actinomycetes bacterium (assembly GCA_937872965.1). Lineage (GTDB taxonomy): Bacteria > Actinomycetota > Acidimicrobiia > IMCC26256 > JAGPDB01 > JAGPDB01. The sequence goes on along the minus strand of CALMUU010000118.1, from coordinate 2,940 downwards.
AACTCATACCGCCTATTATAAGTCAGACCTAATATCAAGTCAAGCTTATATTAGAATAAACCCAACCTAACATAAATTACGAAAGGAGGGTGACGAGTTCTGCGACGCGTCCCACGCTTCCTGGGAATACGCCCAGGACAATGGTTGCCACAACACATAAAACGATTGCGAGCTTGAGGGCAGGTGGTGTTCCCACTGAAACGCGAGCATCGACGAGCAAACTACCGCCTTGAGCAGTAGTCTCAGACATCTCGTCAAGTTCTTGGTTAGCGGGTTCTTCTAGCCACATACGTTTAACAACACCTGCGTAATAAACGAAGGCAACAACAGAGGCGACACCGGCAACAACGGCCAAGACCACTCCACCAAAGGTGCCTACATCAAGAGCAGATCGGAACATAACGAATTTTGCAAACCAACCGGCAAAGGGTGGAATCCCTGCAAGTGAGAATAAAAAGATTGATAAGCAGATTGCCAAGAACGGTTCACGCTGACCAAGACCTTTAAACGTTTCGAGTTCTCCACTGTGTGTCCGCCTCGCAATGGCAATAACACAGGCAAATGCTCCGATGTTTGCAAGGAGATAAATAATGAGATACACAATTGTTGCCTGCAATGCTGATTCCACAGGAAAGGCGCCGCGTTCTGCAAGCAACGTTAACGGCAAGAGAATAAATCCACCTTGAGCAATGGAAGAGTATGCCAACATGCGCACAATGTTGTTTTCTTTGAGTGCCGTGAAGTTTCCAACGATCAATGATGCGACCACCATAATAAAGATGATGGGCATCCATATTTTGTGCTCGGGAAAGAACGCGTACTGAAGCAAGACGGTCAATCCAACAAACCCTGCGGCTTTGGAAAGAACGCTTAAAAAAGCAGTTACTGGTGTAGGTGCGCCTTCATATGTATCGGGGGCCCATTGATGGAAAGGTACGGCAGAGATTTTGAAAGCAAAACCAATCACAGTCAAAATCACCGCGACGTGTGCCAAGTTGGTGATGTTTCCGCTCTCGAAATATTCATGAATTCCCGTGAATAATGTTGTTCCTGACATTCCTGCAATGAAAGACATGCCATAGAGCATCACGGCCGAGCTCATTACGCCTATCAGGTAGTACTTCAAAGCAGCTTCATTGCTTTTCAAATCGCGCCGTCGCCATCCAGCCATGACAAAGGTAGGAATCGTTACTGTTTCCAACGCCACAAACAAGCTGATGAGATCGCGTGAAGATGCAAGTGCGCTCATTCCGAAAACAGAAGTTAAGAGTAAAAACCAAAACTCGCTCTGGAAATAATCGCCTTCGCGAATATAGTCTCCTCCAATAAGTACGCAGAGATACGCACCGATGATAAAGAAGGCTTTAAAGGCGAGAGCATAGTTATCTACAACAAATGCTCCACCGAATAATGATCTATTTTGTCCGTCAAGAGCCAAAGTAATCACAGGAATCAAAGAAACCAATAAACCGATTGCTGCAACATTGCTCGAACGCCATGACGACCGCTTCTTTAAAAAGAGATCGATGATGAGAACAAGAAGTGCAACGCAGGCAAGTGTGATCTCGGGAGCAAGCGCATGCCAATCAATCGCAGGAGCTTTATCGGCAAGCTGTGCTACAACTTCACGTGTATGCTTTTCTGCTTGAGGACCCGTCACATAGTGAATTGCGCTATCAGGCGAATTTGGATCGACAGCATGAGCTACTCGACCAAGAACATTCGCAGCATGGGACAGATAACTCATTATTATCCTCCGAACAACGCCGTGATTGGTGCGTTGAAGTAACGGAAGAGCAAATCAGGATAAACACCAAAGACAACAATGAGAGCCAAGATGGGTGTCCATGCAAGCCATTCCGTGACGTGCACATCGTGAATGTGAGCATCTGCAAATTCTTCTTTGACTTCTCCAAACGCAACGCGCTGGAACATCCAGAGAAGATATCCAGCCGCCAGAACTGTTCCGATGGCTGCTACCACCATATACACACGGAATAGTTCAACGCTCTGACCCTCTGCAGGCTGAAATGCCGAAAGTACCGCTGGGAATTCTCCCCAAAAGCCAGCCAGGCCAGGAAGTCCGAGAGATGCCATCGCAGAAAATCCGAAGATCCATCCGAGACGTGGAGCATTTTTCAAAAGACCACCCAAGCGGGCAATCTCTCGAGTATCGAATCGGTGTTGAATCGATCCTGCACAGAAAAAGAGCATGCCAGTGATCAGACCGTGTGCCACCATTCCAAAGAGTGCAGCATTCATACCAAATGTTGTGCGTGTTGAAATACCTAACATCACAAAACCCATGTGAGCCACTGACGAGAAAGCAATCAAACGCTTAACATCTGTTTGAGCCAAACAACAGAGTGATCCGTAAATAATTCCAATCACAGCCAATGCTCCGATATAGGGTGCCCACGTTTGGCTCGCCTCGGGCAAAATGGGCATTGCGATTTTCACGAAACCATATGTACCGAGCTTCAACAAAATTGCCGCCAAAAGAACCGAACCCTGCGTGGGGGCTTCGGTGTGCGCATCGGGCAACCACGTATGGAAGGGAAACATCGGAACTTTGATAGCGAACCCAAGGAACAGCCCACCAAAAATCCACAGAGCAGTCGTGGGATCAATATTGAGCGTGCCGGTCTGGGCCATATGAGTTAAACCAGTAATAGAAAATGTTCGCGCGCCCGAAATAAAGAACAGCGCGAGGAAACCAAGCAACATAAGTGCTGATCCAAAGAGCGTAAACAAAAAGAATTTGAGTGATGCATACTTACGGTTCGGTCCACCCCAGACACCAATCATGAAGAACATGGGCAAGAGAACAATTTCAAAGAACACGAAGAAAAGAATCAAATCTTGTGCGACAAAGGTTCCGTTCATTCCCACTTCGAGAAGTAACATCAGCGCCAAAAATCCACGGGGATTATGTGGTTC
>CALMUU010000117.1 GCA_937872965.1 uncultured Actinomycetes bacterium | reverse complement strand
TCACTTCTCGAAAATGGCGTGAACTTCTCCCGTCGTCGCTTTCGACGAAAGAAGAATAATTTCATCACCTGATGCCACAACGGTTTCGGGGCGAGGGAAAACGACATGTCCATCACGCAAAACGGCAACTACGGAACATTCTCGGGGAATATTGAGCTCCGTAATTGTTTTACCAACTAATTCCGATTCATCAGAAAGAGTTGTTTCTATGAGCTCCACACGGCCATCATCAAAACTTAGTAATTCAACGATTTTGTCGCGCGTAACTTCTTCCTCGATGAGAGACATCAAGAGGTGCGAAGGAGAAACCGCTCGATCTACCCCCCAATGATCGTTGAACATCCATTCGTTGAGAGGATGATTGACCCGTGCGATTACGCGGGGAACGCCGAACTCCTGTTTGGCGAGTAGTGAAATAACGAGGTTGTCTTCATCGTCTCCGGTGCAACTCAATACAACGTCAGCGCCGAGACAGGTTGCCTTCTCGAGTGTTTTGATATCACACCCATCACCAATAACAACTGATAATTGATAGTCATTCATGCTTGCAACAGACCAAAGTTCTTCAGTTTTAAAATCTTTATCGATGACAGTAACTTCGTGTCCAACTTTACAAAGTGCAAGGCTGACGTAGCGTCCTTGAGTTCCGCATCCAACAACAATGACTTTCATTTTTGAGGTCCTGACTGAAGGAGTTCGTCGAGCTGGTCAAGAGAGTGCTTATTGCAGGCAATGAAAATTCGATCATCTTCATGCGCTTTTATGTCAGGGGATGCAATGCTCGTGTTTCCGATATGCTTGATCGCGATAAGAGTAAATTTTCCAGGCACAAAAAAAGGAGCGAATGATTTACCTGCCCAATGTGAAGGTACGAGACGTTCAACAATCACAATATTTCCTGACGGATCAACCCAGTCGCTATTTTCGTTTTCAGGTGCCAAACGTTTAATGAATTGATCAGTGGTCCATGCTACCGAGGCAACTGTAGAGATCCCCAGGCGCTGATATAACCCTGCGCGTGCGGGATCATATATTCGAGCAGTCACATGGGGAACATGAAAAATTTCTTTCGCGACACGCGCAATCACAATATTGGAGTTATCACCAGACGTAACTGCAGCGAGACCGTCAGCTTTTTCAATATGGGCGGATTCCAAAATTGATCGGTCGAAACCAATGCCCACAAGGGTAGTGAGTTGGTCGTGCGGAGCGAGTTGGCGAAAACGCTCAGGATTTTTATCGATGAGAGCAACACTATGGTCACGTTCCAAGAGGTATCCCGTAAGGGCTCGGCCGACGCGTCCACATCCGACAATGACAAAATGCACTCTATAAATGTACTTGATCAAAGCCAAAACGGGCACATAGCAATGTTTGTTTATAGGAGGATCCTTCCGTAGGCTTGAAAAAACGACCAAAATAGCCAGGTGACAATTATTAAACGTGCTTTTCTGGGCAAACCTATAGCAAGTAATGAAGTAGAACATCAGCGCATCTCGAAGAAAGTGGCACTGGCAGTCTTCTCCTCTGATGCAATTTCTTCGACAGCGTACGCTACGCAAGAAATTCTCATGGTTATTGCGTTAGGGGCATCATCCTTAATTTTGGGATTAGACAAATTAGTCCCTATTTCGATTGTTGTGGCAATACTTATTGCAATTGTTGTGAGTTCTTATCGCAAAACAATTTATGCATACCCACAAGGCGGTGGTAGCTACGTTGTATCTAAGGAAAACTTGGGCGAAAACACTTCTTTAGTTGCAGGTGCTGCAATTTTAGTTGACTACGTGTTGACTGTGGCTGTGTCAACCTGTGCAGGGGTAAGAGCAATAACATCAATCCCAGCTTTTCATAATTGGTCAGATCATCGTGTTGCGCTATGTGTGGGTGCAATTTCTTTCATTACCTTGATCAATCTCCGAGGAGCTAAAGAGAGCGGAAAGATTTTTGCAATTCCCACCTATGTTTACGTTCTTGCTGTTGGATCACTCATTAGTTTTGGTTTAACAAAAAGTTACTTAGGTTGGTTTGGGGGGATTGATCCTATTGAATTTTCAAGTTACGCTCAAGAAGCAGCTGCTGAAGGTTTGGTGGAAAGTGGAGGAGCGCTCGCCATTATCGTCTTGCTTCGAGGTTTTGCTTCTGGTGCGGTTGCGTTAACGGGTATCGAAGCGATTTGTGATGGAGTTCCTGCATTCCGAAAGCCTTCTGCAAAGAATGCCAGCAGAACGCTTATGATGATGGCAGGAATCCTCGCTACACTTTTCTTTGGGATCTCACTCCTTGCAAGTCGTATTCACCCCATCCCGTTGGAAGAAGGAGAAAGTGTATTTTCTCAAATGGGTAGACACGTTTTTGGTGAGGGACCAATTTATTTCGGGTTACAAATTTCTACAGCGTTAATATTGATGCTTGCAGCGAACACTGCATACGCAGATTTTCCTCGTCTGTCCTCCATTATTGCACGGGACGGATTTTTACCTCGTCAATTTACCAATCGTGGAGATCGTCTCGTATTCTCAAACGGCGTTATCGTTTTAGGCCTTGCCGCAATTGCTCTTGTGTGGATATTTGGTGGAACAGAAACTGCGTTGATTCCGTTGTATGCAGTTGGCGTATTTACGTCCTTTACTCTTTCGCAACTTGGGATGGTTCGCTATCAACTCAATCCAGAACACAGAAGCCGAGTAGGAGCAGGTATCTCTGCTCTCGGCGCGTTCACAACATTCGTCGTGCTCCTCGTTGTGGCTATCACAAAATTTACACATGGGGCCTGGGTATCAATTGTTGTTGTCGTTATTGTTGTTCTCTTTTTCAAAGGCGTGCACAAGCATTATGTACGAGTTCAAAAATCTATTGCCGTGCCAGTGGATTACAAACCACAGAGAATGAATCACACCGTGATGGTTCTTGTCGGCCGAATGCATCGCGGAACATTGCAAGCTCTTGAATATGCACGCTCCCTTGCACCTAACCATCTTGTTGCTATTTCCGTGGTAAGCGATGAAGAAGAGCGAGAACGCGTAATTGCTCAATGGGAAAGTTTCAATATGGATATGCCTCTGGAGATTGTCTATTCGCCCTACCGTGAATTGTTGCGTCCCATCTTGGACGCGGTGGATGATCTCGATGCCCGGTATGACAACGACATTGTGACCGTTGTGATCCCTGAATTCGTAGTACACCGCTGGTGGGAGCATTTACTCCATAACCAATCGGCACTACTTCTCAAAGGCCGACTGCTGTTCCGTAAGAACACCGTAGTGACATCGGTCCCCTACCAAGTTGAGTAATTTGCAGGGTCCAACCCTGCAAACAAGCGTAATTTCGTCGGACTTATCTGTGCATTTGTCCGTGTTGTAGTCTTAACCCTTGTCTTTTTGCGTAATCGAGACAAACTCGGACGCACACATATAAGGAGTACACATGATTCTCGCTACTGAGGGTGGATACCAGAAGTTCGTTCTTTCCAGTTCTGACTGGGGATGGCTCTGGTTCGCGTTTGCGATTGCAATTCTGGCACTTGTGGTTGGTGCTGTATTGGCGACACGAGTCTTAAAGGTCGATGCCGGCACGGACAAGATGCAAGAAATTGCAGGGGCCATTCAAGAAGGCGCAATGGCGTACATTTATCGTCAGTTCAAGACGATCGCTGTCATTGTGGTTCCTTTAGCTGCGATTGTGTTTTTCACCAGTCGTGCAATTGAAAAATCAACATCTGTTGAAGCATTGAGTTTCGTGCAATCAGGAACTTTTAGAACACTTGCATTTATCCTCGGTGGTTTGTGCTCAGGAGGAATTGGTTTTCTCGGTATGTGGTTGTCAACTCGTGCGAATGTGCGTACTGCCCATGCAGCAACGACAGGCTCGATGGACAATGCCCTTTCCGTTGCATTTAAAGCAGGTGGAGTATGTGGTCTTTACACGGCAGGACTTGGACTTCTTGGTGCAGTGACGATTGTGATGATTTTCCAAAATACAGCATCTGCAATTCTTGTGGGATTTGGTTTTGGTGGATCCCTTCTCGCGCTTTTCTTGCGTGTGGGTGGAGGTATCTTCACTAAAGCTGCTGATGTGGGTGCCGACCTTGTGGGTAAGGTAGAACAAGGAATTCCTGAAGATGACCCTCGTAACCCTGCAACCATTGCTGACAATGTCGGCGACAATGTTGGTGACTGCGCTGGTATGGCATCGGACTTGTTTGAAAGTTTTGGCGTTGTTCTTGTGGCTTCCATCATTTTGGGTGTGAGCGCATTTGCGGGAATTGGCCTTGAAGGTTCAGCGAGTAAAGGTGTGATTTTCCCTATTGCAATTATGGCCGTCGGACTTCTCGCTTCGATGATTTCTATCTTTTTTGTGCGTGCACGTAAAGGTGAGAAAGATGCCCTTAAGCCGATTAACCGCGGACTTTTTCTTGCTTCCGTATTAACTCTCGTGGGTGCAGCGGTTGTTGCATTTGGATACATTGGTAATGACAAAGGGTATGGTCCTGATGCAGTGAGCAGTCCAGGAACACGTTTATTCTTTGCGATTGTTGCTGGAGTTGTTTTAGGTCAAGTGGCAAGCCGCATCACCCAGTACTACACATCGAGCCAATTCAAGCCTGTTCGTTCTATTGCCGATTCAGGAAAAACCGGACCAGCAACTGTTGTGTTATCCGGAATATCTTCAGGACTTGAATCTGCAGTGTGGGCGTTGTTTGCAATCGCCTCTGCGATTGGTGTGGCTATTGGTTTGGGTGGCGGGAACACTGCCTTTTCTTTTTACCTTGTCGCATTAACAGGAATTGGAATGCTTTCTACAACAGCAATTGTTGTTGCGGAAGATACATTCGGTCCTGTTGCTGATAACGCGCAGGGTATCGCTGAAATGTCGGGCGTTTTCTCGGGAGAAACAGAAGAGATTCTTGATGGTCTCGACACGGTCGGTAACACAACAAAAGCTGTCACTAAAGGTTTTGCTATTGGTTCTGCTGTCATTGCGGCCGTTGCGCTGTTCGCAAGCTTTGTCGAAACTATCTTCGATAACGGTCAAGATAAGTTTCCTCTTGTCGGTGAAGCTGCCGATGCTGGAAAATCTGCATTCGAAGCAGTCCAATTCAACGTTGCTGACCCAAAAACCTTCATTGGATTACTCATTGGTGGGTCGGTTGCCTTCATGTTCTCTTCACTTGCAATCTTGGCAGTAAGTCGCACAGCAGGAACGATTGTTCAAGCAGTGCGCAAGCAATTCCGCGATAAGCCCGGAATTATGGAAGGCACTGAAAAGCCAGATTATGGCGAAGTAATTGACATTTGCACCGGTGCTTCATTGCGTGAACTCGCGACACCTGCGTTACTTGCAGTGCTGACTCCTGTTGCTGTTGGATTTGGGCTTGGCCCATTTGCACTTGGTGCATTTCTTGCGAGCGCGATTGTTGTAGGGCAATTAATGGCTAACTTCTTATCTAACTCTGGTGGTGCGTGGGATAATGCAAAGAAGTACATCGAATCAGGTAATCACGGCGGAAAAGGAAGTGATACACACAAAGCTGTTGTTATCGGCGACACTGTTGGAGATCCGTTTAAGGATACCGCAGGTCCTGCGATTAACCCGTTGATCAAAGTGATGAACTTGGTGGCGTTGTTGACATTGCCTGCTGTTATTTCTATGAGCGACAACAGCGCGCGTTACCTAGTCAGCGGCGCAGCAGTTGCTGTGTTGCTCGGTGCGATTTGGTATTCAAAATCTCGACCGTCAGGTTTTGATGTAGAGGTAGAGGTAGAGACTGAAGAAGAAAAAGTAAGTAGCTAAAACTTTTTCTATTTATTTACTGTATTGTCAATAGTACATACCGCGAGTAGAACGTATTAACGAACGTTGCCTAAATGCGAGTGCTCTGATGTTGAGGGACCTCGAGGCTCACCGAGTCTGATGTTAAGCGGTCCAGTTAAATCAATATCAAGGGGTCCTTCGAGAAGTCGAATAGTGCTGAGGTCGGGAATACGTTCATGAAATGCTGCCGTTACATCAGATCCCCTTTCAAATTCTGTACAGTCTGTGACTTTCTTTACTGGGAGATAACGCGGATTCCGCATATCTTCTGAATCCACACGAGATACATGGATATTTCCTTCACTATCAAGACTATGTTGTTGAAAATGACCGGCAGGATCTTGTGTGATTATAGACGCAGTTTGTCCTTCGATAATGCACACAACCCCTCCTATTTTTCCGGCCACGGTGACATGTGCGGGTCGGATAAATCTTTCTTGTTCATCTAATACAACTCGGTTATGTTCATAATATAGAACTCCGAGGTGATCATTAGGAGAAAATTGAAGTCGTGCAAAAAGATGTTCTGCCCTTGGCAGAGATTCAAAACTTCCACCGTATTGTTCTTGGTAAATTCTTTCCCAGTGTTGAATAATAATTTCATCAAACATTGTATCGTCGAGCCCTGCTGCAGCAACGGCCTTTGATCCCCACAAAGTTGCGATAGTTGCGGGAACAACGCGTGTACAATTCTCGGAGCGGTCCGAAGCTGACTCTCCTCTTTGGTCGACATCTATAGTCCCGTCGGACACATCGTGAGGTTTAGGGTGATGTTCAGGTCGTGGGTTGACATCCCGTATTACTTCAAGGATTATTCTCGTGACGATGTCGATACGGTTACGATCCGAGCGTTCTTGAAAGTCAAGAGAAATTCCCGCTTCACTAATAGTTCCGCTTGAAATCCGATGTACAACTAGCTGGTCTACAACAGATGTGAAAAGTTGTCTTTGCATTTGTTCACACGCTTTTATGGAGCGGAAGCATTCATCTTTCTGTGGTAAAGATAGTGTGCCTTCAAATTCTGGTCGCGTTCGTATTCTATGCAGAGCATCACTAGAAAAATCCAGGGCACTTCTTACCTCTAGGTAAGCTGAACGTCTTTTAGATTCTGATAAAGATTCATTAAAAACATCCTTCAAACGAACTTGTGCATACTGAAGACTTGCACGCAAAGCGAAGGTTATCGAACGTAGTGCTTCGTCTCGAAGTTCGTCAGAAACGTGTGGGGTTTCTTTGCATTCTTTGAGTAATATCCTGGCATCTTTTTGTGCTTTTAAAGTTCGAGTTTTACCAAGGAGTTTCTTAAAGTATGTAAACGCTGGCCCGCCATCGAGGACAATTGATTTGGGAAATGCTTCTTCTAGCATTTCGGTATAGATATCAAGAGAGGTAACCCGTAAG
>CALMUU010000116.1 GCA_937872965.1 uncultured Actinomycetes bacterium | reverse complement strand
CAAACAGAGGCGCTGCGCGGAGATCCTTCACTTCGTTCAGGATGACAATAAGGGGGCTCAGGATGGGAGTAATACTCAAAAAGTACTGATTTTTGGTCTGGTTTTTTGGTTATTTTTTGGGGTGTGTGTCGTGGTGGATTTTCCAGTTGATGAGTTGTGTGAGGTGTTCTAGGGTGAGGCCGTTGTGGCGGTATCCTTTGATGTTTTGGATCTGCTTGAAATAACTTTCCACGATATTGGTCGTGTGAGCAATATACGGGTCGTCAAGATAGTGGAACATGTTCTCTAACGCGTTGCTGATCAGTGTGTATGCTTTGAGAATATCGGACTGGACTTTATGGTTTCGATCATAAGATCCGAGTTCGTCACGATGGATGTCACATAGAGTAAAGAAATCTCGCGTGAAGACCTGAGCTTGTTGTCGTGTTGTTACTCGGGTGAGTCCTCGCACAAGATATTTAAGATCTTGTGCGGGAAGATAGCGGGTTCGCATACGACACCATGACAGGCTTTGTCTTTCGATATGAAATAAACAACGTTGCGTAGTAATGCTCGGCCAGACCGCCTGAAACGCTTTGATAGCGCCGTTGTTGCCATCTGTCGTGACCGCCACGGGTTTCAAACCTGCCTGGCGTAGTTCTTCGAGAAAAGGTTCTATCAGACGTTGTGATTCTCGTAAGGTGATCTTTCCAGTCACGGGACGTTTCGTGAGCGCGTCGAATATCATCACTAGACACGAACGATTACCAAAAAGATATTTCCCGTCGAAAACAACATGCGTAACATTTTCTAAACCAGCTACCGCAGGAACATCGCGCCCGAGTTCACGATCAATAATACGACAGATCGTGGCTTTAGATAATCCTGAAATCTCGACAAGTTGTTTTAGCGTATAGCCTTCCACGTACTTAATAAACCAACGACGCTGAGAGCGATACCTCGCATCACGAAACGCACGAACAAAAAAACGGTTACAATCCAGACACTTCCATTGCTGTTTAGACTGCTTCATTTTTCCATTACGACACGTCCTTAACGACCCACAACGACAACAACGAACACGACGTTTTTCATCACCTTAAGTAAAGCAGAAGAGCTAAACAGCCAAAAAACAAACCCCTAGCAGCACAAACACAAGAAAAAATCAGTACTTTTTGAGTATTACTCCCAGGATGACATTGGGAGTGTACTCGGAATGACATTGGGAGTGTGCTCGGGATGACATTGGGAGTGTACTCGGAATGATAAGGGATCACTCAGGATGGCGTTGTTAACACCGCAACGCTCTGTCCATCTCCTCGTATGTAGTGAGGATAGAGGACAATGCCATGATCACGCTCAATAATTCCTTCAAGACTTACAGCAGTTTTTTCTTCAAGATGCTTCACGAGTTCCTGGCCTCTCGCTGGTGTGAGATTTAGTTCTTCACGCGCATATGCAATCACTTCATCGTTTTCGCAGGAGTTAAAGGTACATGTCGAATAGATAATCATTCCCCCAGGTTTGATGATGTCCCTTGCAGTGTGAAGCAACTCTTGTTGAAGCATGCTCATTTTGGCTATAAGTTTGGGCGACCACTGTCGTCGTGCAATATCGCTTTTACGCATGATCGCCTCACCACTGCAGGGTGCATCAAGAAGGACGACATCAGCCTGGTGGCGATAAGTAACGCTGAGATCTTGGGCGCTGATATTTGTAATTTCGCAATGTGGTCGTTCCGTGCGCGCAATGGGATTCAACATTCGATCCAGATTTTCTTTCAACACGCGGACGCGCCGACTATCAACATCATTGGAAATTAATGTCCCGCTCGGCCCTAATGAATTGAGTGCATGAATGGATTTTCCGCCGGGTGCCGCACACATGTCTACAACAACTGCATCAGATTTAATATCAACACACTCGACAGCAACCATCGCGGAAGGGTCACCTACATAACATAAGCCTTGTTTATGCTCTTTGCTCGCTCCGATCTTGTGATCAAAGTCAAAATACGTTGCATCAGAACACCAGGGAACCAGATCGACATCCAGATTCCAGGATTTACATAAGTCTTCGATGCTCGTGACATGTGTATTCGCACGCACAGCTTTTTCTGGCCATGACTTCAAGGCCGTAAAAAAAGATTCAGCATCAGGATAACGATGTGGATTGCTATTTACGTATTCAACAAAACGTTTAGAAAACGAAGCTTTAACATTGTTCGACGTTGATGAAGTCACCCATTATTGATAGCACACGCCACACCTGTGCCACGCAAGTTGCAGTACCCGCCGGGATTCTTGCTCAAGTACTGCTGATGATATTCCTCGGCATAATAAAAAGGTGGAGTCGGCACATTACGAACCTCAGTTGTGATTTCTCCAAAACCGCTCTCGATTAGAGACTTGTTATATTCATCCATCACCTGGATCGTCGTATCGTATTGCTCCGCAGTAGTTGTAAAGACAGCGCTTCGATATTCGGTTCCTATGTCATTACCTTGGCCCATGAATTGGGTAGGGTCATGTCCTTCAAAGAACTTTGTAACAAGTTCCGCATAAGAAATCACTTCGG
>CALMUU010000115.1 GCA_937872965.1 uncultured Actinomycetes bacterium | reverse complement strand
GCCGAATCCACAACACGTGATTTGCAACTCCGTGAACATATCGAAACCATGCAAGTAGAACAGAAACTCAACGCCCGCATCGTTTTTGTGATGCCTTACTTGCTTCTCATCATGATGGTGACGAGTTCTCCTATTATTCGCGATTTTTATCAAGAGCCTATTGGTGTGATTGTGATTTTGTTTGGAACAGCTATCTTGGTTGCGGGTATGTTAATTATCCAAAAGTTGGGAAAGATTCCTCTCGAGCAAAGAGTATTTACAACTTCGGTCTCTGACGGGGATACGCCGGTTGAAAATCCTCTGGAAAACGTTGCTCAAGGGAGTTTCTCGTGAGTGGCATTATTATTGTGATCGGTCTTCTTGTCGCTTTTGTTGCAGCAAATATTTCTCGTATGATTGTAAAACCTCCACGACGATTAAGTGATCGGGTTGCTCCCTTTACGCAATTGAATCGTTCACGCCTTGGTCGCGGTGCTGATATTTCTGCAATTGGGGCAATGGATGTTCAAACATCGCATAGTGCGGTGGGGCGAATGTTTCTCCCCATTGGCCAATCGCTTGCGGATTCGTTAGGGCGCATTATTGATGCGGGAGACGACGAGTTTTTGATGTTGCGCCTCCGTCAAGCGGGGTATCTCGACACATCGCCCGCTCAATATCGACTTCGACAACTGGCTTATACCGTCGGTGGAGCTCTTGGTTTTTCTGCATTAGGTCTTCTGTGGGGTTCAACGATATTTACTCTCGTGGGATTTTTTGGTGGAGGCCTCTATGGTGCAACCATATGGCGATCTCGTGTCAACAAAGCAATCAAATCTCGATGTGAACGTATGCGCATCGAGCTCTATACCGTTGCGCAATTGATTGCGATGCAAATGCGCACGGGTCACGGAAGCGTTGCCGCTGTTCAACAAGTTGTCTATCGTGGTCGTGGGCCAGTGGTGCGCGAACTCGCCGAAGCGTTGAGTTGGATGTCGGGTGGTATGGCTCAGGCTGATGCGTATGAACGGCTGAGTGTCGAAACACCTGAATCCGCAGCCTCAAGGCTTTACCGATCTCTTGCCGATGGTGTGCGCAGCGGTGGAGATCTCGCTGCAACGTTATTGAGTATTTCTGATGATCTTCGCAGCGAACGACGTGAAGAACTTGAGCGCACAGCTACAAAACGCCGAGGAGCGATGCTCATTCCCACAATTCTTTTTATGGCACCCGTTGTTCTTGTGTTCCTCATGGCGCCACTCCCTCGATTGTTGTTTCAGGGATAGAAGGATGGAGAAAATGATATTTTTCCGCGAACACAGGGCAGTGAAACGAATATGACGCATGATGCGAAGCGTAGGAAAAATAGAGCTTGTCATTCATGTGAATGGCATTCACAATAGAAAAACCTATTCGAGCCGCCTCGAATTTGTAAAAGGAGCCCCCATGTTGAAGTTATATGTCGATGCGATGATTCGCCTCAATCACTCGACTCAATCGGTTTCACGCCGTGTCAAGGCTGTGAAAAACGAAGACGGTTTCGTCAGTGCAGAAACAATTGCCT
>CALMUU010000114.1 GCA_937872965.1 uncultured Actinomycetes bacterium | reverse complement strand
ACACACATCGTTTCTAAACCGTACCGTGCACTGCGTTCTTTCATGCCATGCAACAGTGTTGTCATAATGCGCGCGCCCGTCATCCCGAAGGGGTGACCAAGCGCGATCGCTCCCCCGTTGACGTTGAGCTTGTCGGGGTCGATGGCGAGTTCATGCACAACGGGGATGACCTGGGCCGCGAATGCTTCGTTAAGTTCGACGAGATCCATGTCGTCCATTGTTAATCCTGTTTGTGTAAATACTTTCCGTACAGCATCAATGGGGCCTACTCCCATGATCTCCGGATTAAGTGCTGTCGAAGCCACACCGACAATACGAGCAAGTGGTTCGAGGTTGCGGGCGCTTGCTTGTTCTTCGCTCATTACAACAACCGCTGCTGCACCATCGTTGAGCGGACAAGCATTACCTGCAGTGATTCGACCATCAGGACGGAAAGCGGGTTTCAGACCAGCCATGCTTTCAAGTGTTGTTCCCGCACGAGGAGAATCATCAGCAGAGACAACAGTTCCATCGGTAAGCGTGTACGGAGTAATTTCTTCAGCGAAAAATCCTCGAGCAATTGCCGCTTCACATTTTTGTTGTGACGTGAAAGCAAACGCATCCATTTCTTCACGCGTCACGTTATAGAGATCTGCAACATTTTCTGCAGTGATTCCCATGGCAATATAGACATCTGGCAGGGTTGCATGTTCCGTCCACGCAGGTGCGCCTTCGTCGATAGCCGCATAAGAACGAGCAATGGCTTCTTCAAAAAGAGGGTTCATTGTTCCTTCAATAGAATCTGACGAACCTTTAAGAAAACTGCTCACGCATTCCACTCCCCCGGCGAGGTAGATAGAACCGTACCCTGCTGAGATATGTCCGGCTGCGGTGGCGATCGCTTGCACCGACGATGCGCAATAACGGTTCACCGTTGTCGCGCTATTGGCATTCCAGCCGTTAATCACAGCGGCGACGCGAGCAATATTGAAGCCTTGTTCGCCGCCAGGAAGACCACAACCCACAATGATGTCATCGATGTCGGCTACATCGAGACCAGAAGTGTTGGCCACAACTTCTTTAAGGATAAAAGCCAGAAGATCATCGGGGCGCACATTAACGAGTGAACCTTTGAATGCTCGACCGATAGGTGTGCGAGCAGTGGAAACAATAACAGGAGTATTCATGCTCCTATTCTGATCTGAATTGCCGCGAAGTCCGGGGATGCTGAACTAACCCAGAGAGGCCGACAACCCTAACCTGGGAAGATGATGATCGTGCTTCCAATCCGAAGCAGCTGGGTTCCCTGCAGTCAGATCAGAAACAAGAGAAGGCGTGTACGGTCCGACGAATAACTGGCGTACACGTTCTTTCCATCCTTCAACTAAGCAGATGGTCTTTCCATTATTTTTTTTGCAATATATATGACGTACGACATGCCAGCATCTGCGTCCTTGGCATTTTCAACGAAGAAGCCTCGAACACCTTGTTTTGGATCGTCCCCTATCCTTTCGCCAAGGTACGCAACTGCCCGACACGCTAATTCAGTTCGCAACTCCATCCAGGAAGCTACTTGATGAGAACTCAATCTTGGTATCAGTCCCAATCCGCCCTTCAATCGATTGTCGACAGCTGCACAAACCATCCCCTCATCCATGGCGATTTCGATAAAACGATGTGCTTCTGCGGGCGAAAGGTATACGTTCCGATTTTCTAATGCCAATCTTAAGATCTGTAGAGCAGATAAATCGCCCCAATGGAGAAGTTGAGTAACGTCTTCGCCGCCCACAAAGCCACGCTTAGCAAGCGCAACCGCAAGATTGGCTGCCGCTTTCGATTGCCTACGCGCTAGGAGTATTTGTATTACTTGATCCCTCGAAAGACGGAAGTCCTCTTCGTGGATTTCCAACAGCTTTTTAAGTAATCGATAGATTTCTGTCTCACTCCGGGGCTCTGTCATTGCCTCAACTAATGCGCTAGTTACAAGATTTTCGAGTTCCCGTTGTCTGCGGTAGCGTTCTGCGCGTTCTTCACCATTTGCATCGCCCGACATGTTCGTTCCTTCGTTGTAAAGACTCAGCTCCGTCGCGAGTTAGTATAGGACTTTCTATTTCCGCTCCACAAAATAGATGTATTGACATCGCGAAAGAAGAACATGACTGAAGGAGGCAAAAAAGCAATCCTGGCTGCGTTTTTCGCGAACTTAGGGATCTCAATCATCAAATTTTTGGCTTTTCTTGCCACCGGTGCTGCATCACTTTTGGCAGAGTGCCTTCACTCGCTCGCCGATACCGGCAACCAAGCCCTCTTACTCCTGGGCGCCAAAAGGTCGAAAAAAGATCCCACACCTGAACATCCTTTTGGTTACGGACCTGAAAGATATTTTTGGAGTTTCGTTGTCGCCCTTGTTCTCTTTACTCTGGGTGGTCTGTTTGCTCTCTACGAAGGAATTGAGAAACTTCGTCATCCGCACGAACTCAGTTCACCTATATGGGGTTTCATTGTATTAACCATTGCGATTCTTCTTGAATCATATTCGCTTCGTACCGCGATTATTGAAACAAATCATGTTCGAGGCAATCAATCCTTTTGGCACTTTATTCGCCACGCAAAACAACCTGAATTACCGGTTGTGCTTTTGGAAGATATCGGAGCAATGACTGGTCTTGTTTTTGCGCTCATGGGACTCACAGCAGCGACTGTGACAGACAACGCCCGATACGATGCCATCGGATCAATATCGATTGGTATCTTGCTGATTATTATTGCGTATATCCTTGCGCGGGAAATGAAATCGCTCCTCATTGGCGAGTCTGTCGATCCTGACGTTGCTGAGAAGATTCGATCAGCCGTTTTAGAAGGCGATGAAGTCGCGTCCATTATTCACATGCGCACACTTCACCATGGTCCAGACAATATTTTATTGGGTGTTAAAGTCGAGTTCTCGTCCCACAGCGATGAAGGAATTACTCAATCAATCAACGCCGTCGAAACTCGTGTCCGCGCAGCAGTGCCGACGGTGCAAACTATTTACATCGAACCCGATATTCGTCGCCAAAGTGAATAGTTAATACGTCCATCTCATCGCAGCAGCCACACCTTCGTCGCTTGCCAGCCATGCATCA
>CALMUU010000113.1 GCA_937872965.1 uncultured Actinomycetes bacterium | reverse complement strand
CAACAGGCATTCGAACCCTGGGGCGAGTTGTTTCAGTTCACTTCACACGCAAGCGTGATATCACAAGGAGCGAAGGATGAGCGACTGCGGGCACCGATCGGCTTCCATGAGGTGCGACAATAAATCATCACAGGGAGCTAAGGATGAGCGACTGCGAGAAGTATCCGGCTTTGCCGGTGCTTCGATAATAAACCAGTGGCGGTGGAACAGGGATTCGAACCCTGGGAAGCTTTCACTTCACACGCTTTCCAAGCGTGCCGATTCGGCCGCTCTCGCATTCCACCAAATCATATTGGTAAGAGATTGCGGCGGTCGGCAACCCGACGGCACACAGTTCACGAGGCTGAAGGCTGCTTCGTTCCCGACCTGACCTGGTTCACCTGGAACCGTTGCGACGGACCCACCACCGCAAACTCTTACCAAGACCGATACAGCCTAATCGACGCGATATGGAGGGAATCTGGTTGGAGAATGCCTCTTAATTTGGGAAGAGGATAGACCAGTGGTAGTTCGCATTGCTACGAGAAAGCAAAAAGTGGACACCGCCACTGTCCATTTCACCCGTGAAGTGGACACTGCCGTTATGTACTTTAGACATCACCCGAGCTGGCCCGATTTACATCAGATCCTTAACGTCTTGATCCGGTAAAAGCCATTCAAGCACATCTATTGGGGTTACATATGTTGATGAGGGACGTGCAAGAAAGTTGTGAGCGATAAGCATCACGTGTCTTTGTGCATCGCCAAATATAGTATCGATTTTGAGTGCTGTTTCCGTATCAACGCTTGCCTTGACTTCAAAGAGTTCGTCATTTCTAGAGAAATCAACTTCATTGTTATCTGAATCTAGCGTATCGTAAAAAATATGTTCACTTAATGAATGTTCACTATCAATAAGCAACTGAAGAAATACCAAATTTTCCATCTTGTGGCCGAGTCGGGATTCTTGGCCAAGATATTGCAGGACCCCTAAATCGTTAAAATAATATTTAGGATTCGAACTTTTTGTAATTCTATGAGACTTGCCTTTTTTATGCACCACAAAAATAAGCTGCGATGCAAGCAAATAAGCAACATAGAGTTTTGTAGTCTCTTCTGACAACCCCACACGCTTCGCAATCGTTGTATAACTAATGGGATTTGTGAGCGAATCCGCAAGCACCTTCATAATATCCACCAGGAATGCAGGATTACGGATTCCATATGCATTGAGAAGATCTCTATAGAGAGAAGATTCAATTGCGTTCTTGATGTACTCATATGTATTAATTGATTGTTGGCTGAAAAATTCTGGATACCCACCGATGTGAATATACTTTTCAAAAAGTTCTTCTTTATTCTTACGCGTGATTTCAGATTTATTTGCGCCTTGTTTCTTATTCGTTTGTGACCGCGTGTGAAAGTCGCAGAACTCGGCAAATGATAATGTGTAAACGTTGATTACGACGTGACGTCCAGTTAATTTAGATGTTTCCTGTGCAATAACTGAACTTGCTGATCCGGTAACGATCAATGAACAATTTGACGTGTCGTATAGGATTTTTACATCTTTTTGCCAATGTTCGACTTCCTGGACTTCGTCGATAAAGATATACATATCGTCGATCATGGTATCGGCTGCTTTGCAGTATTCGCTGACAGCATCAAGAATCGATTTGTTTTGTAGATCAAGAATGTCTCCAGAGAGAAGCAAGACATTTTTTGGTTTATGGGTTTTAAGTAGAGTTTGAATATGCCAGTTGAGAAGCGAAGATTTTCCTACACGACGTGCGCCAAGAACGATCTTAATTAATCGGGATCCATCAGCAAACTTGTTTGTATATCGGGGACGATCAAACAGGTTTGTCTGTCGAGAGTAGCCAGGTTCGTGCCATGGGTTTGTATATTTGGAGGGGTCTATAAAAGACATGCTGTCCATACTAGTCAAGTTTCGGCAACATTCTCTTAAATATTTAGGGGAATGTTTATTCTCTTAATTATTTAGGGGAATAAAGTTTCCTGTGTCCGCTGGATCAGACCGATGCGGAGTCAGTGGCCAGGCATTGTGCCTGGATCTATTGAAGAAATCAAACTATTTTCCGCAGAGATAGCCAAGGGCGATTTTTGCTTGGTCATGCGTAAGGTTTAATTGTTCCAGCCAATAATCATCGATCAATCCTCCGGCTGCGACGCCTTTGAGGTGTTTGGACTCTGCAAGTTGCAATGCAAGCTGTTGAACAGCAGCGCCAACTTCTATGAGACCGAACCTGCCACCTCGCTCTAAATACTTTTCAGTAAGACGTGAAGTAAAGAGAACAAAAATAATTACACATTGAGGGATGCCGGTGGTTTCAACGTAGATGTTTGTTTCGGCTTCATCCCAGGATGGTGCATCTCCTATCACACTAATTGCATGCAGATCCGGGTTGTAATAGAGGATGGAACCTGAAAAATTTTCTACATTATTTGCCACACAAAATATTTCCAATGCATATGCAGCCCCTGCAGAAGGATACGCACGGTGTTCGAGCCCATTGTGGGCATGAAAACTTGACAGAATGATACCCAATTCTTTTTCACTGAGTTCTTTTTCAGAAAAGTCACGATCGCTTTGTCGTGACTGAGAGGTTTTATTAATATCAGATTTTGGGAAGGGAAGGACATGCGGTTTCGATGGATATTCAAGAATGGAATCTTCTTTATCTCGAGAGCTGTAGGCCTCTTGAGCATTGGCAAAGTCTCGAATATTAAAAGTTGAATATGACGATGCTTCCCAAAAGTTTTCAAAGTGCTCTGCGTGCAAGGTGTCGTTTTCTGTTGTCATGTTTTTACCCTAACGGATGGGGATAAGGATTTGGAAAACGAGTTTCATCATCAATCTCGGGATACCGCATAGAGATATTGGTCGCTGATCCACCGAGAAAAGGCCACGCGTGATGGGAGTGAATAGGGACGAGTTGAGGAGAGAGTACGCGAACAACATGAACACCGGCTTGAAGCGCATCAATGGTCGTAAGGTTACGATAATAAAGATCTATCCCTGCTGTATCCAAACATTGAATCAGCTCGCGCATTGCATCATGAGGGGACATATCGCGACCGAACGTATGTGGTGTTGCTATATCATCTTTGTTTGCAAACAAAGGAAGCGATTTCCATAGATCAGGATTTTGTGTATAAAAAATTGCATGGTCGTCAAAAGTCTTTACGTCACCAGAACTTTTCATTTGTGTGGTATCGACATAGCGTGGATAAATTCCTGCAAAGAATACGCCTTGGCACCACTCCAAAAAAGCTTTACTGATTGCATCATCCAACGTTTCACGGCAGGCAACGCCTAGCGAGTATCTCCACTGGCCACGTTGGGGTATTCCCCCTGTAACTGCTATCACAGGGAAAGGACTGTACGCAGGGGTGAGATCAAACGCAAGCACTTCGCCAAGAAGTTTGTCTACGTGTTCAGTGAAGCGGGAAGGCATTGCAATGGAACGACCTGGGATGCTGTGCATCCATGTTGTCATCAATGCGTCGCGTTCAATGAGTTCTTCTGTCGCCCGAAGAAGGGCGTTGGTTGCGGTGGAGCCAGCTGCAAGGCCTGATGAAGTCGGAATTCCTGTTGCATAATCATCACGCAAAACTATTAAGGGGTGAGGTACCCAGGCCGCGTCATTTGTTGAAAGGTTGAAAACCTGTGAATATTTACATACGTCTGAATAGATATTGACAAAAGGAAAATCAGAAAGTTGGAGTTGTTCTTCAGAGTAAAGGGAGAACTGGTCTGCATCAATTCGCTCAGAGATAGGGATGTCTTTTTTGAATTGTTGTTCGATGTCAATGATGCCTGCACAGTATCGTTCAACACTTTCTCCTATTGCTGCGAGATGCGCGGATTCGCTGTCAAAAGCCACCCCGCCTGAAGCGCTCTTCCATCCTTCTTGTAACGAGGAAGGGACGCCAACGTGAAAGATTGAGTCCACATCGCTTTTTGAAACATGTGCACTTTGGGGACGCAGTACGAGCCCATGGCGATTGTTTGCAGCCTCAAGTAACAGGCATGCGCTGAGCGATTTAGTTTGCATTTTCGTCATGTTCGACATCGACTGGCAATTTCGCGCCTTTCCCATGCTGCTCTATTTTCAAGTCTTTTCTGTATCGTGAAGTTTTCCAATAAATGCTCTGCGCAGCTGCTATGCCGAACAAAACGAGAACAAGGTAAAGGACAAGACCCGCAACGGAAAAACTAAGAATCAATGTTGCACCGATAGCCGCTTCGAGAATTGTTGCGCCCCACAGCAAAGCAGTGACACCGACTGCCCTTGCGAATGCGTATTTCATTTTTACGCGTGCATAAAGATATGAGAGCACTGCAATAGGTACAACAATTAAAAGAGGGATGAGAAATCTTTCTGCATTACTAGTGCATGTGTCGTACACTCCACCATATTCAGTCTCGTGACTTACACAACTCTCTGATGTTGCATGAATAAGGTTGTAAATACCGTATGTAATCAGTCCGATTGCAGGAAGAAAAAGAGCGGCGAGGATCGTGATAGATATTTTTCCCTTTACGTCATTCTTCGTAGCCTCTTTATTGATTCTTTGTGCCATAATCGCTGACGAGCTCGCCACGGTTGTTAGACAGCAGCAGCAGCAGCAACATGATGAACACGTGGGGGTGACAACAGTTGCATTGGTTCGGTTATCATCGAACTGTGTGAGTTGTTTAAGCACGGGGCTCCTCTTGTGCAATACGAGCGGCGCGGATTTGTCTTTGTGTAAACAAGAATCGTGAGAAGAAGGTGAAACCTGTTGCTATCGCAAGAGTAACCAGAATATAGAGCAAGACTTTTACGAAAAGGCCCGAATCATTTCCACTAAATAGACTGCTAACTACAAACAGCGCTGGCAAGGTGAGAAAAAATTCGACAATAATACCAAGAATGATAAAGGCGATGGTTTTGACCACTTGTACACCAGGCTTCTTAATACGTGAACCACGATAGAGAAGAAAAAGGAACCAAAAAATTATGGTCCAGAAGATAAGGAAGGTCAGCCAACCTGCCCAGCCGCTATGTTCGGTATATGTATATGAGCCGTTGTAATTTGAGGTTGTTGATTTTGTCAACTCGTCCAGGATAAGAAATGCTACCCAGCTCACAAGCCCAGCAAGGGGCCACATAAATACAGCCACGATAGTGAGGGCCCATTTGTGGGGGTTATTGCGTGCCGTACCCTCGAGGTACATTCTCTGCGAAAGAGTTATTGTTGAAGCCTCAATGGTTGTGAGGCAGCAGCAACAACAGCAGCATGTCGGCGTTGCAGCTGTTGCCTTGGTTCTGTGTGTATCAAACTGATTACGTTGTCGGATCATGTGGCTACACTTTCAAAAAGTTTTAGATCAATCTTCCCATCCATAACACCAGTCCTTTTACAATAAGGACATAACGGAACGGTGAGAAGTTTGTTGTGTGTCATTGATCGATCTTGTGTATCGAAAACGATTGTTTTATTGGTGAGGGTATAGTCGTCTTCCTGGAAGAGTTTCTTGATTTCCATTTCTACCCATTCACGCGTGAAATCAAGCAAAGTATGAGTGCTCGCAGGACTTTCGGGCGGCGCAGGGTCACCCCATCGCGACGTAATACGACCTTGGAGGCATGCAACGCACGACGTGATGCCAGGAAAGACGAGCGGGCCAAGAGAAACGACGTGGTTGTAGGCAAGGTCAACAAAGAGATGGTTGTGCGTTATGCCGGCATAGCCCACGTTCTCGAGAAAATCAGCAAAGGATTCATTGCTTCGGATCAAGATGACCAAGTCAGTATCATCTGCAGAGTGATGTGTAAAAAAATCATCGTTTGCCGTGAAACGCTTGACAAATATTTCATCGCCGCGGACATCAATATTGAGATCCTGAATATTGGTTACTTCGATTGCGGGTACAACAATATTTGCACTAAGAAGTTGTTCGAGAATGATTACATCGGATGGTGAAAGGTCTTCACGATGAAAGGGTCTTTCGGCATGTGAAAAAAAGCAGGGATCGCCCGTATCAAGCTCGATTGTGAAGATTGCGTCTTGCCCGCCGCTAATAATGAGGGATGATTCCTCTTGGGTTATCTTCCACTGCGTGTTGACGGCAAAGGTTGTCATCAGGTCACTCTAGCGGATTTTACGAAGGACGAAATTTGTTAAATCATTCCCTTGCGCTGGTGATTCCACAGGTCCGCAAAATGACCATCTAAGGCAAGGAGCTCTTCTTTTGTTCCCTGTTCTACGATTTCACCTTTACTCATCACGATAATTCTGTCGACGTTATTCAATGTTGACAAGCGGTGAGCGATAGCGATGACAGACTTTTCACCCCACAATTGTTCAAATGATTCTTGGACATAGCTTTCTGTACGTGAATCCAACGACGAAGTCGCTTCATCAAGAATGAGAAGATCAGATTGTTTGAGGAATGCGCGAGCTATTGCAATGCGTTGGCGTTGCCCCAGGCTTAATTTCACACCACGTTCACCCACCATGGTGTTGTATCGATTGGGAAGCGAATCAATGAATTCTGAAATATGAGCCTTTCGTGCAGCTTCCTGGACTTCATCCATCGTGACGTTCTCTTTACTTGCGTAAGCAATATTATAAAAAATAGATTCTTGAAACAGAGTCGTGTCTTGAGGAACATAAGCATAAAGTTGAGCAAGTTCGTCGGTGTCGACTTCTTTTCCGTCGACAAGAATTTCACCTTCATCAAGTTCATAAAAACCCAGCAGTATTTTTATCAATGTTGATTTTCCGGAACCACTCTTTCCAACGATTCCGATTTTTTCATTTTTTGCAACACGAAAATTGATGTCTTTGAGAATCGGGTGATCGGGTGCATCGGGATAAGCAAAGCTAAGCCCTTTGATCTCTAAGGACTCATTAAGAGTCATATTTGTTTTCGTTTCAAAATGTCTTTTCGATGAGTAGAAGTCATGGATTGCATTTTGCTTCGGAAACAAGTAATTGTACGATTCACGGTAACTAGCAACATTTCGATTCCAGTTACCTACATGATGAACAAGATTCCAGTACTGGTTTGTAAATTCAAAAAGCACGGTACATGAAACAATAAAAGCAGCAAATTCAATTTTGCCAGTATCGTAGAGGTGCCAGCTGTAATACAGAATGAAGCTCCAGAGAACAATACGAACCATAAAGCTCGCCGCAGTCCAATAATTCATTATTCGATAACCCGCTTGTATGTCCTTTGAATTAAGCGCCGTGACCTGTTTATTGTTTCTTGTTACTTCTTTCGAGTGCGCGCGAAATGAGAAAACATTTACAAAGTTTGCGTACGAGTCAAAAACTCTTCCAGAATTAGAAGATTCCGCATCGGTTACTTGACGTTGATATTTAGTCATAGGCTTGGTCAATGTGATGAGGATCGCAAGCGACATCGCAAGAAATATCGCATAAATAATGGAGTTTTGCCAAGCGCTTATATAGAAGAGATACATAAAGACGGGAACCATACCTGCAATAGGTAAGAAGCCATAATGGTACGAATCATGAAGGGCCAGTATGTGTGTCCGGAGCTGATTGATATAGTGGCCGACTTTTCCAGAAGGTTTTTCTATAAATGTGGTGTAGTTCTTATCCCAAAACATGGCGAATGCAATTTTTTTAAATTCGTAAAAAGTAGGCGCAACAATTTTTACGAAGAGATAGTCAGCTA
>CALMUU010000112.1 GCA_937872965.1 uncultured Actinomycetes bacterium | reverse complement strand
AAGCAAACTGTCCCCTTCGACAAACTCACTTCGTGGATTGAAGCTACTTTGATTGAATACGATGAGACGCTTTTTTCTCAGGCCACAGAATTTCAACAGGAGAATATTTACCGCCCTTCAACTTATGAAGAGATGAAAGACTATTTATCATCGACCAGTGGCTTCGCAATCGCACCTTGGGACGGCAAAAAAGAATCCGAGGCTCAGGTCAAGAAAGACACGAAAGCAACGATCCGGTGCTTACCTGTCAGCGATAGCGATCTTGATTCCGCAATTGAAACAGGGGCTTTTCCTGAAAGTGAAACCACATCGGATAAATGTATTATCACGGGTGAAGCTGCAACGGAAATGGCAGTATTTGCTCAGGCGTATTAATCTTCGCGGCTTTTCGCCATCGCGATAGCAGCATTGATATACGCCAAATGAGAGTAGGCCTGAGGATGATTTCCCATGGCTTCACCCGTTTCAGGGTCAACCTGTTCCGCTAATAAACCTGTAGCTCCAATATTTTTGCGTACGACCGAAAATAATTTTGCAGCTTCTTCAGCACGACCAGCCCGGAGATAACATTCGACTAACCACAGTGTTAATAAGTTCCAGCCACCTTCTTCTCCCTCAAGCCCATCTTCAACTCCAATGTAGCGAAACACCGTATTGTTGATGAACAAAGTTTCTTCTACCGCTTTGATTGTTCCCGCAAAACGAGGATCATTTACATCGATGAATCCCCACAGGCCCACCGCCAAGACAGATGCATCGATGTCGTCGCCATCATATGCAGATGTAAATGCATTACGTTCTTTTTTATAACACTGATTGTTTAATGCGTCTGCAATATCGTTTCGAAGTTGTTCCCATTCAGGAATTGTTTCGCCCGTAAAATAATCTGCAAGAAAAATCGCGCGATCAACAGCCACCCAACACATCAGTTTTGTATAAGTGTACTGACGAGGAGCACTACGCACTTCCCAAATTCCATCGTCTTGTTCGTTCCAACGCAACGCAACCGCTTTAACAAGTTCGATTACAAGGTTCCAATGCTTCGTTGCAAGAGGTTCGCCACGCTTGGCAAGTTGACACACCACGTCAACGATGGGACCAAAAACATCCAGCTGCACTTGTGAATCTGCAGCATTATTAATGTGCACGGGGCGAGAACCTCGGTACCCTGAGAGTTCATCCAAAATGCCTTCAGGAGCTAAGTGGCCTCCAGTCACAAGTGCGAGTGGGTTAAGTCGTTCTGCTCCCCCACGTGTTTCAACAACGTCAAGGACCCAATCGAGAAACGCCATTGCTTCGGCGTGACTTCCCAAGCGAATCAGCGATGATGCTGTCATAGAGGCATCGCGCAACCAGCAGTAACGGTAGTCCCAGTTACGCACACCACCAAAACCTTCAGGCAAGCCCATGGTTGCTGCAGCCAGGATTCCTCCCGTGGGTCGATAACACAAAGCTTTGAGCGTCACGGCTGAACGGCGAACATCAACGGTAGCGAACTTAGGAATCTTTAAGCGGTCTACCCACTTTTGCCAGTGTGCCTGAGTTGCACTCCGTCGTTCCGGCTCACTCATTGAATCCGACGCAACATTGGCTGTACCGCACCGCAATTCAAGTTTGACACTACCACCCATCGCATCAAGATCCATGCGAGCTCGTGCAGTTTGATGGACGCCATCATCGACAATGGACCAAAATATTGCAGGCGATCGTAAACAAATGAGATCGTTTCCGCCTTTGACAACAAGACCTTTATCTTTCACTTCAAGGCGAGTAACAGTGCGACCGAAGTTAAGTCGGGGAGCAAAAGTAATGTCAACGACCCCGGAGCCTTCAATGACGCGAATGAGATCACTTCGGCCCGCTTGATGCTTCGTTCGTCCACGAGATGCATCAAGGTAGTCAGTGATATGAAATGTCGGAAAATCTGATTGAAGAACAAGAGTATCTCCCACATAGCGCTGCCGGGGAAGATTGCCCTCGGCATCTTCGATAGAAAACACGCCAGCTTGAGTTGGTTCATTTTCTGTATCAATGAGATGAGCAAAGATAGCGGCGGAATCGACACGCGGCAAACAAAGCCAGGAAATAGAAGCATCAGGTTCGACAATGGCGATCGTGCGATGGTCACTCAAGAGAGAGCAATCGTTAATAGGAGGATACGGTTTAATGATGGCTCCTATCGTCAAAGGAATATAGAGGAATCTACAAGTCTATTAAGACTCGTCCTTCCACGAGGAATGCTCGACGCGTTCGTTCCACAAAGTAGGAGTCATGGAATACCGGCTGTGATTTTCACGCACGCCAGCAACCTCGATATATTCTGCCGACTCGCCTTCATATGTAAAGCCAAGCTTTTCTACCACCCGCACGCTGGCCAGATTCCGCGGGACAATGGCGACTTCGATTCTCCGGAAGCCGAGCGCAGAGAATGCATAACCTATAATCACTGAAATCGCTTCGGGTATGAACCCCCTACCCGCATATTTTTGATCGATCCAATATCCCAGCAAAACGGATTGGAAGGGCCCGCGGACAATCGTGCCCAGGGAAACCTCGCCGATGAACGTCCCATCGTGAAGGAAAACTCCGAATCCATACGAAGTATCAAACTGACTTCCCCGCTCGAAAGCTAATACGCGATGGTGAAAGTTTTCGAATGAACTCGTGGTGTCCATTGCCACACCATCGACAGTAGGTTCCCAAGGCGCCAACCAGTCGACGCATCGATCACGCACTTCTTTATATGCGTCATAATCCCCTGATTCAAGCGGACGAAGAATGACGCGCTCTGAAGTGAAATACACATCATGAATGCTATTGGATAAGACCATGGTTCCAGTGTACGCACTCTCTAACGAGTGGCACCAATAACATCTGCAATGTGCGCCTGAATGCCTCTCGTTGAGGTTACATCAAGGGAAGCGAAATCAAAGGCGATGTCGTACCGACCACCGCCAGGGATCGATATGACTTTACCATTCGCCTTTTCAGTTATGTATCCTTCCACCCCTGCTGTGGAAGGTAATACTATGCCCACGCATTGGTGATGATCTGTCAGCTGAACACATCGTATAGCGTTGGGAGCGCTGCTCGGTTCGTGACGAACATAATCCGATGTTCCATTAGGGTGAAGTTGTAAAGTATGAGCAAAGCCCTCGTCATCTGAAATATATTTAACGGTCATTACTGCTTCAGGATCGTACGCAGGATCGTTCTGCACTTGAGCTGTACGCTCTGGATGTTCTGCAAGGTTCAGCAATAATGCTCGTGTTTCTTCGGGAACGTTGACATGCGAGGGAAACGAAGAGCGCACCTGAATGGAATTGGCATCCCAACCATGAGTGCCAACTATCGTCGAACCGAGCACCGGAGCAAAATTCAAATGGGCGAGATACATGAAATCCATCGATGCCTTCGAACGATTTTCTACTGTCATAGAAACATGGACGAGTGGTTCGCCCTCGGTGATACGAACAACGGGGTGGGCGAGATAATTACCCGTCATCGCAACTTGGTGTTTATAGTGGCCGTGCACTTCAATAAATGCTCGACCCTGCTCATCTGTTCCTGCTTCAACCCAGGCAGCATTGTAGGGAGCGTTGGGAAGTTCGCCATGTAAGGGATGCGTGTCATCGGGAGAAGGGCCTCCCATTGCTGTCGCTCCACAGTGCACAAGAAATGCTCCGTAGTTACGCAGATAATCTGTAGTGACAACTGGTTCGTCTACCTCAGATCCCATGGTGATATTGCGACCATTAATATGCGCGCTCCAGATTTGTTGCCCCTGAAAAGGAAGAATCTCGAGCGAAATATCAGAACTGGAAAGGCGTACAACATCAACACCGGTATCGGTCTTATATATTGTGGCCCGGAGGTCGTCGTGCGAAACAAATTCACGTTCGAGAGCCTCGAAATAGTGCGGTCGCAGTGAAGCCTTCACTAGAAGCTACAAAGAACTTGCCGTCGTATTCGGCCGACTTGCTTCCATCCCGATGAAACCAATGCGTGCACCACCAATAAGTCCACCCAGGTTCCCCAATTCCACGGGTCGCACTTGCGTACCTTTCACGAAAGAAAGCATTGCTTGCTTGTCAATCTCTCTTTGTGCGGACTCAAAGAAAGGTTCACCCCATCCAAGAGCAACCGAACCCCCCACAAGCGCAAGGTTAAGATCAAGAGTATTGGCTGCCGAAGCAATAGCGCGACCAAGAAGTTTGCCCGCCCATTCGATAGTTTCTGGCGTTGCCTCTTCTGGAGGTATGCCCGTCTTAGCAAAGATAGAGGGGCCAGAGATTTCTGCTTCTAAACAACCGTGCGCGCCGCAACCACACAGACGGCCATCAGGAATCACATTTGCATGGCCAATGTGTCCTGCGTTATCACGACGACCATTTAGCAAGCGGCCGTCAAGAACAATTCCTCCACCCACACCCGTTGATACGACCATGGCTATAAAGTTGTTCTTTCCCTTGGCACCGCCAATCCATGCTTCACCGAGAGCTAGACCTTTGCAATCATTGTCAACAAATGTTGGTAAAGAGAAGCCCTCTTCAAGTTGCGCGCGCAGAGGGAAGTCGTGCCATAGGATCTGGCCCTTATCACCTCGGATATTAAGAGGCGATACAAACTCGCCGCGTGGCTCCATTGGTCCTGCAGTAGCGCATCCAACAACGACAACTTTGTCACGAACAGGGGTGGCTAGTTTCTCTCCCATTTCAATAACTGCATTAATCAGGGCGTACCCATCAGAAAACTCAGCATTGATGATGGCATCATGTGCCAATACAGTGCCGTCATCACCAACGACACCCACAGCAATTTTTGTTCCGCCTACGTCGACACCTATTGAATAGAGCATGATTACCTTTCAGGAACGATAGGCGGTATACCCATCGAAAACGTGGAGAAAATCTAACCTTTTTGAGGGTTAAAACGCAATTCAGTAGTGATTAATCATGTACTAAAGAGTGATATTTCCACCGTCTAGTGATATCCCCATCATGCGTCCAAGCGGAGGAAGTTCAAGAATGTGACCGATAGCACTAGATAATTCATAGGCATGGTCAACAACAAGGATATCTTTTGAAGTAGCGGGACGACCTAAAACTTCAGATGCCTTGTCGATAAGACCTTGTGCATGCGCATCACGCGCCTTAGGTAGAATATGAGATGCAGCTGTTATTCCAATCACGGGAATCCCTGCTGCAACAGCTGCTCCCACTCCTGAACCACTATCTTCAATCGCAACAACCAGTCCAGGTTGCGCATTGGTTGCTTCCAATGCATAGTGGTAAATCTGAGGCGATTGGGAGCTCTTTGGGATCGCACGACCATACCGTGGATCCGCCTGCAAAGTTTCCGTTGCACTCCAAATACGCGGATCACTGTCACCATTTGTAAAGAATTCAACGAGATCATTATTGACTAGTCCAGGGACCACGCGCAGAAGCGAGCTACTTGTTACAACGCTATTGGTTCCTCCGCCATCTCGCACTTCAGCCAAAGCTTCACGAATACCTTCGATTACTTGAACTTCCGTGAGCGCTTCAATAACACGGGCAGCATCATCCGCACACAACGCAGCACGTTCTTCGTCAGAAATTTGGTGGCCAACCCATCCCTCGACGATTTCAAACATTTGACTGATTTGCTTTCCCGCCCACTGAACTTCATATATTTTTCGCTCACGAGCCGAAGGGATATTCCGCTCAAATCCCCGCGATTCAAAATAGGCAAAGACGCTAGCCACCGCATGGGGCATTGCAATGATTTCACTGTCGACAAGAGTTGCATCGTTGTCCCATAAGACATTGACGCCTGCAAAGTTGAAACCCATAGATGCATCCTTACTTTATGGTCAAGAACTGAAAATTCTAGTTTCGATCGGCTATTTCTGCAATAGCTTGGTCAGCGCATCTTTCGTACCCATATCATCAATCGCTTCGAGAGCTGCAGCGACATCGGCAATAAACACGTCGCTACCCGAGAGCGTTTCACCAAAAATTTCTTTAATACCAATAAGTTGGATCGGATCGTGCGGATGGGTTGTTGCCCGAGCAATAAGATCGGCACTCATCGGGTCAGTGATCTCAATCGCGTTGCCTTGTTCGTCCACACCACGAAGGTACCGATACCATGCAGCGACAGCAAATGCTAAGAATCTTGTGGACCCACCTGTGCGCAACTGGTGTTCAATCGGAGGGACAAGAGCGTTAGGGATCTTCTCGGAACCGTCCATCGCGAGGCGCTGAATCTTGTCGCTAATGGCCGGATTCGAAAAACGCTTCACCAAGATCTTTTTGTATGCTTCAACATCAACACCCGGAACCTCGGGAATGCAGGGCGTGATATCTTCATCCATGTAACGACGAACAAACTCATTAATCAACGAATCGTTCATAGCAGCATCAACTTCGCGGTATCCCATGAGATACGACAGGTAAGAAAGCGCCGAATGAGAACCGTTGAGTAAACGTACCTTGCATTTTTCGTATGGTTCAACATCACTTACGAACTGAACTCCAACCTCTTCAAGAGCTGGTCGACCATTAATAAAATTATCTTCAATGATCCATTGCAAGAAATCTTCACTTGCCAATGCACCGTGATCTTCAATCCCAAAAGTATCTCTAACAAAGCGCGTGGTTTCATCTGAAGGAGCTGGCGTAATACGATCGACCATTCCATTGGGGAATGAAACGTTGGTTTGAATCCATTGAGCAACTTCGGGATCACATGCTTGTGCGAATTGAGTAATAATTCGAGATGCAATGTGACCATTACCAGGAAGATTGTCACAGGACATCAAGGTGAAGGGCTGCCCACCACTTTTCATACGACGACGAGCTGCTGCATAAACAAAACCGATCGCAGAAACTGGTTCCTCGGGATGTGCAATATCAGCCTTAATCATTGGGTGATCGAGATCTAAATTTTTCTCGACGTCATAGCAGTACCCTTTTTCGGTAATAGTCAAAGAAATAATTTTTATATCATCCGAAGCAAGTACATCAATTACTTTTGCTTGGTTGGTTGGCGCATGAACGAACTCTTTAATCGATCCAATTACCCGAAGCGTGTCTGTCGTGCGCGATCGCTCCGTCAAAGAGTAAAGGTTGTCTTGAGCATTCAGAATATTTACCAAAGCGATATCAGCATCGAGGTTACCGATTCCGTAAATCATCCAATCTTGTGAATGCGTCTGGAGATAACGATCAATATAGAGCGCTTGGTGCGATCGATGAAAACCGCCCACGCTCATATGTGCTATTCCGCATTTCAGTTTTGAACGATCGTATTGAGGGTATGAAGCGACAACATCGAGTTCTGAAGCATCAGATAAAGCCACTTCGCCTACACGTACACTCTGCGTCTCTTGTGGCATTTTCTTCCCTAACTAGCTATGACTGCGTTGATGGCACAGCTACTCGTTCAATACCGCGAGGCTCCACTTCATGACTCCAAAGCTGAAGCGTCCCTGATGTTAGAGCTGAAGGATCTGCACCGTCAAATAAGCTTGACCTTCGCACCGTGGCACCCTCAAACCATTCTTGAGGAACTTCGGTCTCATGAGCATGTGCGAGGATAAGGTCGAGCTCTTCACTTGCTGCTTTCGCCATTCCCATTAGTGATGCATGGGATATGTCTCCGTGTGACAATCCAGCGGTGCGGGGAAAAAATTCTCGAGTGGAATCAAGGTTAACGAATACACAAGGGTCGTATTCGTCGTTTGTAAGAGAAATAAGACCTCTTTTGAGAGAAGTTTCATCGCAAATTTCAAAAGATTTATCGTTATTCGCACGTTTTAAATATTGAATCCATGCAACAGCAGCGGTCGCCAAGTGCTCACAAGGCAATCCTCTATCGAGAGCTTCCTGGAGGGGGTCAAGTACACGTTGAGAAATCTTTTCGAAGCTGTTTCTTGCAAGTCTCCATAGCGGGTCGTTCATCAATGGATTTGAAATTCTTTCAACAACTTCACGTGCGTATTCTTGTTTATCGATGCCTGGGATATCAGGAAGAGTTTCTTGCATCTGATGAAGAAATTCTTCAATGTACAATCGAATCACTGGGCTTTGCATTGCTTCGTGTGCAAATTCAAAACCAGCCAGACGACCTACCATGCCCAAAGCGATATGTGCCCCGTTGAGCATTCGAATTTTCATTGTGCTGTAAGCATCGACATCGGCACCAACAAACACGCCATCAACATTCCCAAGATGAGAAAAAATAGGATCAGTAGAAGCGTTTCCGATGACTAAACAAGGATTAGGCATAGGTTCTGTGAGTATCGGATGTGGATGATGTTCTAAACCCCGTGCAACAAGAAGACGCTCTTGTTCGGCATCGTAGCCAACAGACGTAGGCACGATGCGATCAACCATCGTTCCTATAAACTCAACACCTTCAACCCATGTCGCAAACTCACCGTGATCTCCGCCATCGAGCATGCGGGCATAATTAAGAACGACATCTCTGAGCTCAGTTCCATTATCGCGAACGTTGTCGAGAGACATCACAACAAATGGATCGATTCCCCTAAAGAAGCGAGCTTGAAGTCCAGCCACTAAAAAAGCTGCTGCACTAACTGGTTCATTAATCTTTCGATAACCGGCATTGGGATATCGCGTAAGTTCTCGCGCAATTTCATGTTCTTTAATCTGATGGTAGCCTTGTTGCGTAATGGTAAGGGTCACTAATCGCGTAGGCGGATCTGCCAAAACATCGACAACACGTGCACGGTCTTCCTGTGCCACCAAGATATCCCTCAAGCAAGTAACTCGAGTGTGGTCCATTCCAGGGGTAAGTTCAAACAAGTCGTAGTCGTAGTTTTGCCCCACAAGCTCATCTCGGACAGTAGGAGTGTTGATCTGTATGCCCGTAACTTCCAAACCCATTTGTTGAGCAATAGGCAGCCAATGCCCTCGAGCAAAGCGTCCAACACCGATATGCACAGCTGGACTGTGCGTTAAATATTGATTCCCCCCCGTAGATAAAGTCATAACACTTTTCCACACATTCCAAATTGAGAAAAGTTAATGAGAAAATGGGAAAAAGAAATCTCGGTTGTACAAAGGGTCGCTGCGCGCTCCGGTGAGGAGCCGAAAAACTGTATGTTCTTCGTCGTCGCGACACTCCGCTTGCGCAGAGGTCGGTTCACCTGGTTCTCCTAAAAGACGCCCGTCTCAGGGCACTTAATGTTGGTGCGAAAAAGCATACACGCTGAGATATCCATACCGCACGTTTTAACTATGTAAATTTCTGCACAGTCTCACTCGTCAATATTTTCCCTGTTCAAAGGCGTTTTTTGTTTCCCTTTTTTGTGCTCAAAGTCGCTTTCTCAAGTAGAGTCAACACTCATGAATTCTAATGAAATTTTTTCAACTTTCGTTTCAAAAGCTCCCAAGCCCTCCGAGTATCTCGTGTGGGCGGATTGCGAAATGACTGGGCTCGAAATCACGACAGACACGCTGGTAGAAATTGCTTTGATCGTTACAGATTCTGATCTCAATGTTATTGATGAAGGTATCGACATTGTGATTCATCAACCCAATGATGCATTATTGGCAATGAAAGATGTAGTTAAAAAAATGCATGAAAAGTCTGGCCTCACAAAAGCAATTTCGGCGAGCACGATATCGGTCGAACAAGCGGAACAAGAATGCCTTGCCTATTTAAAGAAATTAGGGATCAAAGGAGGCTCTGCTCCGCTTTGCGGAAACTCAATAGGAGTCGATCGTCGTTTCCTCGATAAGTACATGCCCAAGCTCGATTACTTTTTGCATTATCGAAGTGTCGACGTTTCTTCCTTCAAAGAACTCTGCCGTCGTTGGTATCCGGAAGTTTTTGAGAAGCGTCCCGACAAGCTCGGCGAACATCGTGCGCTAGGAGACATCATGGGTTCAATCGAAGAAATGAAGTATTACCGAGAGAACATGCTCAAGTAACGTCATTCCGAGCCTGCGAGGAATCTCCGCGCAGCGGTTGCGGCCCTGCCCTGAAGCAAATACGTAGTAGCAGTTTGTTCAGTTGTATCGAGTTTGACTGTGTTTCCGAAACCGAACTTTTATGGTTATGCAACGCATCTTATATCTTGTACGTTCATGTAAATAATATATAAGAAATAGCAGCTTAGTGTTGACAGGCTGGGGTTTCTAGTTTATACTACGTACATATGTTCGGGCTTGACGATATCTGTGGTTTGTGGGAGCAGGGCGCTGAAGCTTTGCGTGTTTATATGGACCAGAATCCTGACGTGACGATCGAAGAGATAGCGTGTGTGTTTAAGTCTCGTGAACAAGTGTTGATGTCGTGTGATTCATATGCGGGCCGGTTTAGCCAGAGTGAAGCGTGGCTCCAAGAAGGGTTTGCGTCTGCGAAGAATGCAATCATGGCAGAAGTACATGTGTCACATGCGAACGCTAATAAGGCCGTGCAACGCGGCGAGTTGTTGAATGAGTATCCTGAGATTCTTCGTGTGGCAGAAGAAGGGTTGATTACTTCAGATCATCTAGATCAGTTTTTGCGTATTAGCGATGTGAAATATCGCGAGTATTTCAAAGAGCATCTAGAGATGTTGGTGGCGAATGCATCGGCGATGACTCCGGCCGTTTTTAGCGTGATCATTAGCTCGTGGAGGAACTCTATTAATGATCTTCTTAATAACGAATCTATTGAATATAAACATTTCCAAGAACGTTATCTCGAAATGTATCAAGATGCAGATGGCCAGTGGATCGTTAAGGCGAAGTTAGATTCTATGAATGGAACTATCGTGTATAAAGCTCTGTCAGATATCAGTGAGAAGCACTGGCGCAACATCGACTCCGATGAGCGTAGCGAATATACGAAAGGTCAACTCTATGCCGATGCCGCCGGATGGCTTGCTCAGGGATATATCACCCATACAACATCTGCAGTAAATCCCAACAGAGACGAAACCGATGACGCAACAGAAGAATTCAGCTTCTCAAAAACACCTGCACTCAACGCTGATATTACCATCAGCATCACCGATCTTGACCCTGCTTACAGCACACACTCATACCTCAAAAGAACATTGAACTCAACATCGCCTATCAATCGAGCACATTCCAGTACATATGTAGAACAACTTCTCTGTGATACCGCATTGCGAGTACCGGTGATTCACGAAGATGGAAGCATCGATCTCGGTCGTACCGCACGAACAGCACCATGGAAACTCAAAAAACTTCTTATGCTCACCCAAAACACATGTTCAGCACCAGGATGTACGATCCCATCACAATGGTGTGATGCTCACCACATCGAACACTGGGCATACGGAGGAGAAACAAACCTCGAAAACCTGATGCTTCTATGCAGACGACACCACACAATCATGCACAACAACCCCGAATACGAACACAAACTCAAAAACCAACACGGACCCCCGCTATTAGCAAGTGGTTAAGAACAGAGATCCTTCGTTGTACGTTCATGATGACGTGCGTAACGACGTAGCAATGCTAAGCCACAGTCCATCAAGCAGATCCGTACAACTCACGATGATTTCTGCGAGTTCAAAGTGGCGCATGATCGAAACTACAATGGCAACTCCTCCAACGATGACATCGGCACGTTCTTTTTCTAAACCAGGATTATGAATGCGATCGGCAAGAGACTCGGTTGCAAGAGTTCGGAAAACATCTTCGACCATTTCTTTTGTGAGGACGAACTCGTGAATTTTTTTCGCATCAAATTCGGCTAGTCCAAGCTCAATTGCCGCCGTTGTTGTGACCGTTGCTGCAACACCTATCCATTTACTCGCATGACGGATATTGGGTATTTGGTTTTCTACATCTTTGAGATACTCACGGATGTCGGCAATTGCATTTGCCAACTCTTCGGGTTTGGGAGGATCACTCTCCAGGTGTCGCTTGGTGATACGCACACTTCCAATCGGAACAGAGATCACCTTGCCACATTGATCGGGTGATTCTAGGGAAGACATTCCAAATTCCGTGGAGCCTCCACCAATATCGAAAACAACAGCGGACTGCACTGGAGTTGAAATTCCACTCATTGCTCCAGCAAAAGCATATTGCCCTTCTTGTTCACCAGAAATAATCGTGGCATTACAGCCCGTTTCTGTTTGCAACTGCGCAATGAATTCCTCACCGTTTTCTGCCACCCGTGCACCGGCAGTTGCAAAAATATGAATCGTCGATGTGGTGGCACCGAGAGATTGTGCGAGCTCCACATATTCTTTTACAGTC
>CALMUU010000111.1 GCA_937872965.1 uncultured Actinomycetes bacterium | reverse complement strand
GTCGGATGAAACTGCATAAATTCAAGATCAGCACACATAACGTTTGCATTCAACGCAAGGGCAACTCCATCTCCCGTCGCTAAAAGTGGGTTGGTAGTGACACTGTAGAGCTGCCCAGCTCCTCCCGTCGCAAGAACAACTGCGTCAGCCATAATGTGCAGTATGGTCGAATCAACGTCGATGTATTCAACTCCTACACATCGTCCATGATCAACAAGCAATTTGGTAACCATGTGATAATCAATAACGCGCAAATTCGTAAGAGTTTCATCTGCAGCAGCTGTGATAAGTGACCGCTCGATCTCTTCACCTGTGGCATCACCCCCGGCATGAATGATTCGGCTGTTGTTATGCCCCCCCTCACGAGTACGCGCATAACTCCCGTCAGCGAGCGTATCGAACTGTGCTCCACGAGAAATAAGTCGTCGAACTGCATCCGCACCTTCATTGACAAGCACTTCCACTGCATCGAGATTGCAGAGTCCAACTCCGGCGGTCATCGTGTCGTCAATGTGAGATTGGGGTGTATCATCCGAAAACATGACGGATGCAACACCGCCTTGCGCATACCACGTCGCTGAATCAGACGTTTGTGATTTTGTCACAATGGTTACTTCATGACCTTGCTCAATCAAACTGAGCGCGCAGGTGAGCCCCGCTACGCCAGAACCCACAACAATCACTCGCATAGACGCGATGCTAGACATGCGTGGCCTCCGTGGATATGTCCTGCAAAACATTCATTGTACCGCTGCGCTGCTGTCCACGGTCAATTATGACATCGCCCTCTGGTGAAACTTCGACAAAGAAGTTGTCAATCAAACGAGTGTTCCCGCATAAAGCTGCAATGCATAAAACGTACTGCCCAGCAAACAACTCTCGCACCGGTTCTAAATCGATACATTCGACAAATTCACAATATTGAACATCAAGACCGGCATTATTCATTGAGTCAATCGCTTGCGCGAGACACTGTTCAATATTTACTTCACGAGATTCCAGAGCTTGTGCAATATTTTCTAAATTTGCTGAAATGCTCAGTGCTTGTTTTCGTTGGTCAGCAGAAAGGTATGCATTACGAGATGACAATGCCAGACCATCAGTCTCTCGAACAGTAGAGCATCCAATGACCGAAACATCGAAAAACATGTCAGAAACAAGTTTTTTTATTATGAGAAGTTGTTGGGCATCTTTCTTTCCCATGTAACATGAACAAGCTCCCACAAGAGTAAGTAGTTTGCTCATGATTGTTGTGACCCCGTCAAAATGACCAGGACGAAAATGGCCGCATAGCTTCTGTGATAGTTCAGGATACGACACCACAACATCGGTTGCATCTCCTGAATACATCTCGTTCACATCGGGGTGAAAGATAATGTCAACATTTTCTTGTTTGCACAATTCAGTATCTGCTTCAAAATCTCGCGGGTAGCGATCCAAGTCTTCCTGAGGACCGAACTGTGAAGGGTTAACAAAAATGGAAACAATTACTACATCACATTCTTTGCGCGCACGAGCTATGAGCGCTCGGTGACCATCATGAAGATATCCCATGGTGGGAACAAAACCAATTGTTTGATCCATCGATCGAAAACTATTGGCTTTCGATCGTAAATCGCCGGGTTCCGAAATAATATCCATCTAGCGCTCTCGATATGACGCGATGAGATCATCGAAGTTCATATCAGTTTTCTTGACCTTCTTAGCGGAATCGACAAATACATATTGACTCAGTTCACCCACGAGATCAGGTGCAACTTCTGCAAGGGGAACCATGACAAAAGCACGCTCACGCATTCGAGGATGCGGAACACAAAGATTTTCTTCATCAACTGATTCATCACCATACAACAAAATATCCACATCTAATGTGCGAGGACCATTTTCAGTTGTGCGAAGACGTCCTGCGCGTTTTTCAACAATATCGAGACAGATTGCTAATAACTCCTGAGGCGATAACGACGTAGAAATCTTTACAACCGCATTATAAAAGTTTTCTTGATCATCAAAACCCACTGGCGGTGTTTCGTAAACATGAGAGGCAGCGACAACAGTTACGGCTTCAAACTGAGCGAGTTGTCGCACAGCGGAGTAAAGGTAATCGTACCGTGACGAAGAAGCAGTTTCTATATTGCTTCCTAATCCTAGGTAACAGGTGACAGATGGCATAGCAGTCCTTTGTGCGTGAATCTACCAATGCTATCCAATTGCATGCACTCAATTCACAAAGGATCAAACGTTGTCGCCTATGCTGAACAGATCATGCGTAGAGTAAAAATCGTGGCCACTATTGGGCCCGCAACCAGTAACGAAGAAGCGCTTGCCAAGATCGTTAATGCTGGCGTGGACGTTATCCGCATCAATGGCGCCCATGGAGATGTAAAAACGCTGGGTAACCGTGTTTCGTTGGTCCGATCCGTCTCAGAAAAACTGGGTAAACCCTTAGGCATCCTTGTCGATCTTCCTGGCCCAAAAATGCGCGTGGGTGTTATTAAAAATGAGGAAATGGAACTTCAAGAAAATGACTCTCTCACCATTGTTAACGACAATGTAATGGGCACTGCACAAGGAATTTCCACAACAGTCGAGGATCTCTATTCAATTGTAGAAAAGGGAGATCCCATTATTCTTGCTGATGGACAGATCCGTGCAGTGGTACACAAAGTTGATGGCAAGGTCATCACTGTAAAAATTCTCACCGGAGGAACTCTCAAAAGTAAAAAGGGTTTCTTTCTACCTCATGCGGAAGATAAGATCACTCCGTTCTCTGACGTCGACCACGCAATTATTAAAGCATCTGTTAGCGCCCAGGTAGATTTTCTCGGTTTAAGTTTTGTCCGTCGAGGATCTGACGTTGAAGAAATACGTGCCGTCTTACCTAAGGGTTGCCATACTCACCTCATTGCGAAAATCGAAACGCGATCTGCAGTGGATGAACTTCCTTCCATTCTCGCAACATCTGATGCAATCATGGTGGCACGAGGTGATTTAGGTATTCAACTTGACATTACTCGTGTACCTCTTCTTCAAAAGGAGATTATTCGAGCGTGTAATCAATCCGGTCGACCAGTTATTACAGCAACCGAAATGCTTGAATCCATGACGACTTCTCCCATTCCTACCCGCGCAGAAGTCGGCGACGTAGCAAATGCAGTTCTCGATGGTACCGATGCCGTTATGTTGTCGGGTGAAACCGCTGTTGGACGATATCCAGCAGAAACTGTTGCAACAATGGCTGAGGTTGCCCTTCGTGCAGAAGCCTGGAGAAAAAGGCGAGTCCCTGATGTTTGCGTATTGGGTGAAGACCCTGTGGCCTGGGCTGTAGCTCATGCCGTTGTTCAAGCGGCAGAAGATTTAAATGTAACCGCAATTTTGTGTCCTACGCGCACGGGTGCCACTGCACAACGTATTGCAGCATATAGGCCATCGGCAACGATTGTGGGTATCTCGCGAGATCCAAATATCTTGGCGCAACTCAGCCTTATTTGGGGCGTGCAGCCCATACTTATGGTGGATGAAATCGATCCTATAGAAGAAGTGAATCAGATTGTTTTGTTGAGTCGCAAAGCTGGATTCGTCAAAGAAGGCGACTTAGTAGCTGTTGCTTCAGGAACACCAGGACAAAAAGCCGGCGGGACAGACTCAGTACGCGTCGTTCGCGCTTAGTTTTTTGCTGCTCCGTCATCCAGAGCGCATCCGTCATGCTGAGCGCATCTGTCATCCAGAGCGAAGCGAAGGATCTCTGTGTAGTTAGGGTGTGATCTTGGAAAGTAGGGAGCGTGACCTACAAAGGTCACAACCTTTCCAAGGTCGGACCCTCCCCTTCGTTTACGTGATGTATTTTTATGTTAAAAACCCTTATTTTTCTTGACTTTTTCATGCTTTTGTTGATATTATACGTACATATGTTCGATGTTAGCACAGCTCTTACCCAATGTGAGGAAACTCTGCTCCAGGTCGAAAAAATACTGTTATCAGCAGGTTCATCGCCAACCACCGAAGAGCTCCAATCAGTAATTGCCTATCGTCAGCTCGTTGATTCAACCAGCGATCGTATTACCTCACGCTATGCACGCTCGGATGCTTGGACAATCGACGGGTATCTTTCTGCGAAAACCGCCATCGTTCATGAAACAGGCCTGTCACGCCAGACTGTTGACTCTTCACTATCAAAGGGTTTTCTTCTCAACCACTACCCTGTTGTTGCTGAAGCGTTACGTACTCGTTCTATCACAACAGATCATGTTGCCCGTCTTGTTCCCCTCACTTCTGATACCTATGTTGATTACTTTAATGATGAAGTAGGCCAGCTGATTGATGCCGCAAAAACGGTCGACGCGGAACGATTCTCGTATATTGTACGCCACTGGAAAAACATGGTCGATGCCGTTATTGACGAGCCTGCAGATGAATATCGCGCATTTACTGAACGCAAACTTTTTCTTCACGAACTCCCCAACGGTAATTGGTTCATTAACGGTGAGCTTGACTCCATGACAGGAAAAGAAGTCGATAACATGTTAAAAGATATTGGAGGCAAGCAATGGCGCAACTCTCCGTCTGAATCACGATACGATTACACCCCTGCTCAACAACGTGCAGATGCACTCGGGAGCGCCGCACGTGGATATCTTTCGTCAGATTTCGCGGCAACATCATCTGGGCCTTCCACCGACGACTCTCCCTCGGAATTTCGATTCACTGCGAACCCCACACTGAGCGTCGATGTCGTAGTTGACGTTAACGATTTAAATTCACACACTAAAACACGAGACTTCCTGAAAAAATGCATCACATCTCCCTCTCCGCTCATCAATACTCACTCGAAAGCTTTCGTGGACCAACTTCTCTGCGACACCTACGTTCAATTGCCCATTAAAAATAGTGATGGAACATATGAACTAGGGCGCTCCGTTCGCACCGCTCCCTTAAAAATGAAAAAACAACTCATGCTTTCGCAGTCAACATGTTCAATCCCCGGATGCATTACGCCATCCGGGTGGTGCGATGCCCACCACATCCACCACTGGGCACACGGCGGAGTGACCGAAATTAAAAATCTTGCATTGTTATGCCGTCGACATCATACAATGCTGCATAACGACAAAACTTTTGCTGAAACAATATCGGAGTTAGGGTTGTTCCTGGTGCGAAGCAGCAGGTGCGGCCCTCCCCAAATCGACAACGATCTAAAACAGGAAAAACCGCCGCCGTTAAAAACTGGGTGATTAGAAAATGTCATTCAGAGCGAAGCGAAGAATCTCAGCTTCAATAACTACTTCAATATTCAGATCCTTCGCTAATGCTCA
Organism: uncultured Actinomycetes bacterium; assembly: GCA_937872965.1. Taxonomy (GTDB): domain Bacteria; phylum Actinomycetota; class Acidimicrobiia; order IMCC26256; family JAGPDB01; genus JAGPDB01. The sequence continues at coordinate 6,923 of CALMUU010000111.1, read as the reverse complement.
GGACTCCCTTCGGTCGCCTCAGGACGACGAGAAAAACTAGCGGCGTTTTGCTGAGCGAGCACGTGCTGGCTTCTTAGCTGCTTTCTTCGCAGGAGATTTCTTCGAAGTTGCCTTTTTCACTACTTTTTTGGAAGCTGGTTTCTTGGCAGAAGTTTTTTTAGCGGGTTTTTTGGCTACTGCTTTTTTTACCGTCTTCTTAGCAACAGTTTTCTTTGCAGATACTTTCTTGGCTGTTTTCTTGACCGGTTTTTTAATCGCTTTTTTTGCAGCTGACTTTTTCGTAGGTTTTTTAGCAGCTGGTTTCTTTTTCTTTAGCGCAGCCTTTTTCTTCGCAGCAAGAAGAGCGGCTTTCTTTGCACGAAGTTTTTCAGCAAGATCACGCTTCTTTTGTGCTGCTAACTGTTTTTTCTCTCGAAGTTTCTGCGCAGCTAACTTTTTACGCTCGGCATCTTTCTTTGCACTTTCACGCTTCTTCTCGGCGGCAAGCTTTTCTGCAGCTTTCTTTTTGGCAAGCTCCACTTTTTTCTTCTCAGCAGCTTTTTGTGCTGCAATTTTCTTATCTTCGGCAGCCTTGCGCGCAGCGAGTTTCTTCGCTTCGGCTGCTTCACGTGCTGCTATCTTCTTCGCCTCAGCTGCTTCTTTAATAGCAAGTTTGCGGGCTTGTTCAGCACGGATTTTCATAATTCGTTTTTTCTCTTCCGCAGCTTTTTTCTTTTCAGCAACAAATGCCACGCGAGCAATTTCAGCGGCAGCAAGTGTGGCTTGACGCTTTCGAGCAGCTTCATCTTGCGCACGTTTTTCTGCTGCGCGCTGTTGTTTTTTCACAACTTCAAGTCGAGCTTGACGTTGGTGTCCTGCTTTAGATTCGCGTTGATCAAACTTTGTGCGCACAGAGTCGCGCATCAATCTATTGTCGACCGTAATGGCAATGATCTCTCGACCTTCGCTTTGAAGCTCGCGAGAAGTTATTGTTTCGATAATTTGAATTGCTTCAGGGCCAGATGACGCAAGACCGGTATAAAGCAAGTAGCCACCCATAAGACCAAGAATTCGATCACCAAATTCTTCATGGTGAATCAAAATTTTGTGTTTAGGATCTGAAATAAAGTGATCGAGTTGTACATACACATTGCCGAGACGCTCAGGGTATTCATCGGGACGACTGAGGGGGACATGTTCAAAATGAAGTTTGGCTTCGTTGTAAGCATGAAGATTGTGGGGAGACTCTAATAATGAGACAACTCGAGTAAACCCGTGCAAATCAAGCCAAATCAGCTCTTCTTGCCTGCGGACACGACGGTGATTACGCGCAAAACCACCTGGGCGTTCGGAAATCGCGACTCGATCTCTAATAATCCAGGTAAAGAAACGGGGTTCTAACCCTTGTGCCCATCGACCTTTTACCATAAGAAAAAATCTTACAAGCTTTTATTTGAGGCCTTCCCCAATAGCTCCAAATTTTTCGTACCTTATGGTCGCTTATGGGCTATTGGTCGCATTAATTATTCAGCTATTATCTCCCTTTGCTCATTTTAAAACCCTATCCTTAAGCGTATTAGCCGTCATTCCGACATTATGGACACGGACAACATCTACTCCTTGATCGGCTAAATATCGGCTGAGCTCCGCTGAAGCATAATCTCTGTCTTCAAAAGGGACAGCCTTGTCATCTCCCGTCATCAGATAACTGACAATCGTTTTGCGGCTCACGCCCATCATTACGGGGAAACCGAGCCGTTTTTTCATCACTGAGATATTTCGTATGATTTCATATCCCGATTCTGGAGTCTTGGCAAAACCAATCCCTGGGTCAATCATAATTTTTTTTGGGTCGACGCCCGCAGAGACGACATCCGCTATTCGTTCATCAAGTTCTCGACACACATCATCCACAACATTGTCGTAGTGAATCAAGCTTTGCATTGTCTCAGGCGTTCCTCGCGAATGCATCAAGATAACCAGGGCGTCACTTGCAGCCATGGTCTTTGCCATTTTCGGATCAAAACGAGCTGCCGATACATCGTTAATAATGTGAAAACCATTCTCGATAGCAAGTAGTGCAGTTTCGTGATGCCGAGTGTCGATGGAAAAAAGAATACTTGTGCTCTCAACGCAATCTGCCTCGAATACCTGCCTTAAGCGAGACAGTTCTTCTTCAACGTCAACTTCGCGCGCACCGGGCCTTGTCGATTCAGCACCAACATCAATAATATCTGAACCTTCACTTACAAGAGAACTAATACGTTCCTCACAAGCATCACGGGAAGTGTAATGATCACCGTCAGAAAATGAATCTGGCGTAACGTTAAGAATTCCACAAATAAGTGGAGTGTTATCGACAAGAACCTCTGCCCATGAGTCGGGAATAGCGCGCGAGCGGTTCACAATCTTTTATTCGTCGAGATATGCAGCTAAATACGACAGCCCGCGGAACCCTTCAGCGGCATCGAGGCCATAACCCACAACAAAATCAGGCGGAATCATAAAACCTTCATACTTTACTTTTTCATTCGTTTTCTGAAGACCCTCTTTGACAAACATCGCACATATTTCGAGCGATTGCGGTAATCGTGCGAGTAGATTCTTCTTCAAATAGGAAAGAGTAAGACCAGAATCAATAATGTCCTCAACAATAATTACATCACGATCTGTCAGATCGACATCAAGGTCTTTAAGAATCCGAACCACTCCACTCGATCGCGTTGCAGCACCATATGAGCTCACTGCCATAAAATCAACGTCGCAATCTAAATCAATTTCTCGAATCAGGTCTGCCATAAAAATAAATGCGCCTTTAAGCACCCCAACCAAAAGAGGCTTCTTACCTTTATAATCTTTGGTAATAATCGCACCAAGTTCTTTAACTTTTGCACGAATTTCTTCCTCGGTAACAAAAATTTTTCCGATATGTTTCGAGTCGCTGTCCATATATGGGTGAGATCCTTACGATTGAGGAATATGCTGTGCAGTTACATCTTGGTACAGAACTGCACCCGTACGCCAAATTGTACGATTACCGGAAATCTGAACGCTCTTGCGACGATGTTCGACAACATCAATAATACGCTCCATTTCATTTTCCGAAGGTGGGTACCCCGTGATCCACGCGCGCAAGGCATGGGCTCGCATCGCAGGGTCGAGTTCGCTCAGTGCACGTGTCGAAGCAACGTCACCCGGCCATAGAGCACTCGCTGCTTTTTGTAAATATTCATTATCTGCCTGAGAATGGCGTGCCATCCGGCCAATGAGAGGTACGACATCGCGTCCTGCAATTTCATTGAGGAGAGGAATCAGTTCATTACGCATTCGATTTCGCACAAAACGCACATCCTTATTCATAGGGTCTTCCCAATATTCAAGACCAACTTCAGATATAAATGCCATAAGATCTAATTTGCGCCAATGCATCAAAGGTCTCGCCAGCGCATCGCGACGTGCGGACAATGACGCGGCACCCGATCCACTGCCTCGAGCAAGGTTAATGAGAAACGTTTCAGCAACATCGTCCTGATGATGCGCGGTTGCAACCAGGTCGTATCCATGAGCAAGTCGGAGATCTTCCAACGCTTCATATCGCGCTTCGCGTGCATGTGCTTCAAGATTTGATTGTACGGCTTTATCCGAAAGATCGAGATACGTGCAATAAAAAGGGATGTCTAGTTTTTCTGCAAGATTCTTAACCAGGCGTTCACATTCAGTACTTGCAGGGTTAAGTCCATGCTCAATATAAGCAAGAGCACAATCGATTTCATACACGTGGCACAGCAGTGCAAGCGCAAATGAATCAGCACCACCCGAACACGCCACCAAAGTTCTTTGCGATAAATAATCCCGGAATACTGTTGCGGTCAACGTCGGATTGGGATCGTGATTATTAGCATAATCAACGAGTTCTTCTCTGTTAAACGCGATGTCAATATTCATCATTGACATGCTCATAAATTATTGAACGACTTTGCGTCCACGATACTTGGGAAAAATAACTGATTTCAACCAAGCGAAAAGAATGAGCCCTACAACCGCAACAAGAAGAGCTACGAATGCCCATCCTGGCCAATAAAACCATTTGTGCTCTGTCTTAACGGATGCAACTTCATGAGTGACATCTTCCTCTGTTGCCCATGCAGGCATCGCAGCGAGGATTAATAAGGGTACAGACAATAGAGCCGTAAAAATAAGTTTCGAAAAACGCACAGAAATATTATTCATATGCAGATTTTAGTCGCCTAGAGGCTTTCATCAGAAGACGAGTCGCTCTCATCAGTAAAAAAATCGCTCCGAGGGATTTCTCCACGCGGAATTTCGCCTTGTGGAATACCAAATTGTGAAGAAATATCCCCATCAATTCGCGCATCTTGTGTTCCTAAGGATGAAAAGGTCCCAGACATAGGATCCGACATTCCTGGAAAACCAAGCGACAACATAATATTTTCTCGCACACTCTGAGGCATCTGGATCGGCTCAAGGGATTGAACACGGGCGTGAAACGTTGATTCAAATTCATATCCATGATTACAACCGGGGCAATCAGAGAGATGTTGTGCGATAAAAGAACGTTCACCGTCGTCGAGCACGTTATCGATATAGCGATCTACGAGAGATGCTGCTTTCGAACAGTCACCTTTGGAATCATCACATGGATTATCCACTCTTTCATTGCTCATGTTTTTGCGTCTCCTGTTTGAGTTGCAGCCTCTGCAAGTCGTTTCTGCTCGGGACCCACCAGGTTGTGTTCCACTGCATAGTCCCATAACGCCTTTTGTAGTGCTTTTCTTCCCCGGTGGAGACGAGACATCACTGTGCCGGGTGGAATTTCCAGTATTTCCGCGATTTCTGCATAGCTCAGACCCTCGACATCGGCTAATAACACCACTTGCCTGTACTGATCGGGAAGCTCAGCCAAAGCTTCCGAAATATCGGTATCGGTAATTGTTTTGAGAAAATCTTCTTCTGGACTCTGCGTGATATCGGCGGCAGTACTGCCGCGCAGCTTGTGGTACAAAAACATTGTGTCAGCATCATCAACGTCCACTTCACGCGGACGGCGTTTTTTATAACGATAAATATTGATATAGCTATTCGTGAGAATTCGAAACAACCATGCTTTAAGATTTGTTCCCGCTTCAAAGTTGGCATAAGCCTTATACGCCTTCATCAATGCTTCTTGAACGAGATCTTGTGCATCCGCAGGTTTCTTCGTGAGACGTAAAGCAGTGGAATAGAGCGAGTCAAGATACGGATCAACATCCGCCATAAATGTTTCTTGATTAGCCATAGTTATTCTTTCTCTCTCCTCTATTACACACAAGAGACTCACATCAGATTACTCGGAAGGTCGTTGTTCCTTCGCAAAAAGCGGTGAAAAAACCATTCCTGTTAATGTCGCACGTAGGTTATCCATCGCCAGAATTGAGTCGTTCAAAAAGGAACGCGCCATAGCAATCTTTTCTTCGGTGCGTCCTAATTCATTTTGAAGATGAAGAAAGTTTTCTGATGAATTAATAACGGGATAGGCTTCCGCGAGTGCAAGAATCTCGTGAGAAGCAGTCTCGGCTTGAGCATTGCGCAATTTTGTAACGAGCTCAAGCACAGTCTTTTCGTGTTTTGTTACTTCTGAAATGACATCGCAGATTTCGGGTATCAATGCGGCTCTGCGCTTAAGCGTTATATCAATTGCCGATCGAGAAAGGCGCACTTGTTCACGCAACCTAATAAAACGATTAAAAGTGCGAAGTATTTTCAGAAGCAAAGCACCTATCATCAAAACGACAGAAAAAATAATTGCCCGTAGAACAATGGACGTCAAGAGAGAACCGTTAACTGATTCAAAACCAGATGTATCATCAGATATTTCCGACAAAGCAATAAACTCCAGAATAAATCCAAGGACGACTGCAACGGTGAGAACAATCCATTTTTTTATCCGTAGTTTTTTGAGAAGTTTGTTTTCGTCTCCCGTGGAAAGAAAGAAGCCCAGACGCGACCCTTTTCTGTTTCCTATTGCAATATCTGTGCCATCAGGTGTTAGAGAAACATAACCATGAGCAAATATATCGCTTCCGGGCAAAACAACAGTTTCCGTGACACGCAATTTTCCTTGCGACCATCTGTCTTCACTGCCCCATGAAAATACAGCGATTGCTGATTCAAGAAAAGTAGGTTTGGTAATTGAAACCCATGTAACTTTTTTCCAGTCAAAATAATATTTTCGATCCGGAGAAACATACCGACTAGGAACCCATTGCCCAAGAAGTGGATGCCACATGTAATACCCATCAGGCGATGCACTCCACTGATCGATAAGTTCTTGCTCACGACGAGACGGATATTCGCAGAAAAAATCATAAGCAGATCTAATTGCATTCTCTGATGTGCTTTGTTCTATTGGTTTAGTGAGATACGACTCCGAACCTCTTGGGTTCACAGCAATGGACCCATACTGATCTGCAATTCGGAATCCACCATCTGCAGATCTTTTTCGAAATGTTTGCCATGTAGAAGATTTACCTGATTTCACATATGCTTCCACATGGAGCTCAAACCAAACACAAGGGTATCCGCTGACCGGACTTGTGTAAAGTGGAATTTCTTCACCCGACGGCACGAACGCCGCTGCAGCTTTTCCTTGAACTTCACACAAACCAATAATCGCACCCGATGGAGATACCGTAGGCGTATCGACAACATCCCAGATTTGACGCGACAATAAAAAATACCAAACGAATGACACACACACGATGACAGCAAATATTAAGGGCATGGAACCGGGGCTGTAATTGGATTCATGATTTACACTTTACCGAAAAGATGCAGCCGTCGCTGCGACGCAAAATGGAGCCGGAGACGGGAATTGAACCCGTGACCTACGCTTTACCGAAAAGATGCAGCCGTCGCTGCGACGCAAAATGGAGCCGGAGACGGGA
>CALMUU010000110.1 GCA_937872965.1 uncultured Actinomycetes bacterium | reverse complement strand
TAGCAACGTAGATGCATTTCACGCCTGTTCCCTTTTGGTTCAGGATGGTGTCAATCGCAACAGTTGTTTTACCTGTTTTGCGGTCGCCAATGATGAGCTGGCGTTGACCGCGCCCCACGGGTGTCATTGCATCAATAGCCTTGATCCCTGTTTGGAGAGGCTCGTGAACGGGCTTTCGACCCACAATTCCGGGCGCTTGAACTTCAAGACGACGATCGGTTGTGTCGGCAAGAGGACCTTTGCCGTCGATGGGGTCTCCGAGCGCATTGATCACACGACCAAGAAGACTGTCACCAACGGGAATAGAAAGAATGCGACCTGTTGCTTTAACGCTGTGGCCTTCTTCAATGGAGCTTGCTTCACCAAGGACAACAGCACCAATGGATTCTTCATCCAAGTTGAGCGCGAGGCCAAGTACGCCTGATTGAAACTCAAGAATTTCATTAACAGAGCTGTGAGGCAATCCTGCAATACGAGCAATGCCATCCCCCACTTCTAAGACACGACCAACGCGTGCCTGAGAAATTTGGGGATCAAAAGTTTTAACCTTGTCAGCTATCGCCTTCGCGATGTCCGTGGGGTTGATGGTCAATTCAGCCATCAATTGTCTCCTTTAACTTGGAAAGACGACTACGCAGCGTTCCGTCGATTACTTGGTCGCCAATTTTTGCGACGATTCCACCAATTACGTTTTCATCAAGAATGACTTTCACGTCGAGCGATTTACCTGTTGCTTTACTTAGTGCTTTGACTAGTTTTTCAAGAGTCTCGTCATCAAGTTCTACGGCAGTGCGAATTTCCGCAGTCTCTTTTTCTCGAATGTGTGCAGAGCGTGCAATAAACGCATCCACAATTTCGCTTAGATCTCCGGCATGTTCCGCCATAACGATAAGAGCAATGATCGCTTTAGTCGTACTGAGCGCTTTACCTTCGAGAAGTTGATCGGTTACACCGACACGTTCCTCTGCAGCAATGTTGGGGTCTGTAAGAATCATACGAAGATCATCATTTCCCTGCACGGCTTGCGCGAAAGCAAAAAGTTCGTCTTCTACATCGGCTAGACGATTTTCGACACGCGCGATATCAACAAGAGACTGCGCATATACTTGCGTTCGTTCACTCATGATAATTAATCCTTGCCTTAATTCTTTGAAGACTTCGGAAGATCAGCAATGAATGAATTAACGAGAGCAAGCTGAGATTTTTTATCCATGTTGGACTTCACAACTTTTTCTGCCAAATCAACAGAGAGTTCTGCTACTTGATCTTGGATGTCGCTGAGGGCACGAGATGCTATTGCTTCTGCATCAGTGAGTGCCTTCGCGCGAATCGATGCTGCTTCCTCTTCAGCTTTAGCAACGAGACCCGCTTTAACGTCAACTGCTTGACCTTTGGCTTCTTCGATAATGCGGGTTGCTTCCGTGCGAGCATCTTTGAGCTTTCCGTCATACTCGGCTGCTTTGGCTGCTGCATCTTGCTTAGAGTTTTCTGCGGAAGAGAGATCTTCGCGAATTTTATCCTCGCGAGCAGTCAGCCCCTTCTTAACAGCAGGGAAACCAAACTTGATGAGTCCCGCTGCAACGATAGCGAATGCAAGACCACCCCAGAGCACTTCATTCCATGCAGGAACTACCGGACTGGGAGCACTAAAACAGTTAGTGACTTTCTCGTCAAACTCAGCAGAGCCTTCTTTGAGTTCGCCACTGCTTGCTTCAGTTGCTATCTCTTTCAAACACGTTGTTGTCTCTCCACCTTCTGATGCATATGCAGCAGTAGGAACAGCTAAGAATCCCGATGTAAGGACTAGTGCTACGAGGCTTAAGCGTATGTAACGCATCCGTTCTCCTTGAACTTTATGCACGAGCTTTTACACTCGCACGGATTGACTAAATGAAGTACAGAGCGAAACCGAAAAGCGCGAGCGCTTCAGCGAACGCGATACCGAGGAACATCGTTGTTCGAACGTTACCGGCCATTTCAGGTTGACGCGCCATTGCTTGAACAGCATTTCCAACGAGGATACCGATACCGGCTCCTGGTCCGATTGCAGCAAGACCGAATCCAATGGCTTTAAGACCATCTTTGAGCTCGCCTGCTTCTTGTACTGCGAGAACAAGGTTTCGCATGTTTTTCCTTTCAATCAGCCCCCGTCTTATCGGGGAGGGTCGCACCTTGTACTTCGTCCAAGGAACAACCCTATAGTTGTTACTTATTATTAAGAATTAGTGTTCCTCCGAAGAGGACTCTGCGATGTATACCGCAGTAAGAGTTGTGAAAATATATGCCTGAAGAAATGCAACAAGTAACTCAAATGCCGTCATGAAGATCAAACCTAAGAAAGGAAGGATCGCAATAGGAGCTTGATACCAGCCGCTGTTCATTTCGACAAGAGCTGCGACCATGAGAGCAAAAAGAGTGAGAAGGATATGGCCCGCGAACATATTGGCAAAAAGTCGAACAGCTAGCGAGATAGGACGCACAACGAATTTAGAAATAAATTCGATGGGAGTCACCAAGATGTAGAGGGCCTTGGGTACTCCAGGCGGAAAAATTGCTTTAAAAATATAGAAGGGACCCTGCTTGACAAAGCCAACTATGACAAAAGCAAAATACGAAACTAAGCAGAGAATGAGCGGAATAGCGATTCGGCTCGATGCTGGATATTGAATAAAAGGAATAGTTGACCAGATATTAATAAAGAACAACCAAAAGAAGATCGTTCCTAAGAAGGGGGTCCACTTGTGTCCGTCATGTCCAATGACTTCCGATGCGATACCTTTATCGATAAATTCGTAAGAAACTTCGGCAACGTTTTGCATGCCGGTAGGAACAAGCGCTTTTTTACGTCCACCGATGACAAAAAGACCCAGACAAATGGCCGTCGAAATGAGGGTCATCATTGCTGTTTTATTTATTTCCCAGATGGTTCCATCAAAGGCCA
>CALMUU010000109.1 GCA_937872965.1 uncultured Actinomycetes bacterium | reverse complement strand
GCCCGGTACCATTCGATAGTGCGACCAATACCATCTTCGATAGGCGTAAAGGGTGAAAATCCAAGATGGAGTTCGGCTCGTTTGTAATCCAAAACTGAATCGATAATTTCACCTTCACGACGAGGAGCATATCGAGCAGGATCTTTATACGACGTTTTCGACGCGATAACATCAAAAAGTTTTTGTATGGAAGTCGATGCACCAGTACCGACATTCATAGCGAGACCTGAGCCGCGGTCAATGCTGCGTACAAATGCGTCCACAACATCATCGACAAAAATAAAATCTCTTGTTTGCGCTCCATCACCAAAAATAGTGGGGCGTTCTCGACGAAGCATCTGTGCGGCAAACCGAGCTACTGCTCCTCCCTCTTGATGAGCATTTTGACGAGGTCCATATACATTCGCGAGGACAAGGGCCACATATTCCACGCCTTGGGCGGCCCTGTAAGCATAAAGATAATCAAGAACAGCTTTTTTTGAAATGGCATACGGAGACAAGGGAACAAGCGGATGGCCTTCACGAAGAGGCAGCGACTGAGGTTCTCCATAAATTCCTGCTGTGCACGCAAAAATGACCTTACTCACCTTTGCTCGAGCACACCCTTCAAGGACGTTGATTGAACCACCAATATTAATATCTGCATCAATTGCAGGTTTTGCAATGCTTGCGGCAACATCAGTTTGTGCACCGAGATGCATCACGATATCGGGACGAGATTTCGCGATCGTATCGGAAACAGCAGACGAGCGGATATCGAGTCGATGAAACGAAAACTTGCGCTGGTTATTTCTTCGCGCGTCGGTGAGGTTCACCAAGGAGCCTGTAGAAAGATCATCGATCACATCTACATCATGACCTTCGGCCAGAAGACGGTCTACGAGGTGCGAGCCAATAAATCCGGCTCCGCCTGTTACTAATATACGCATAAGGCCGATATTCTATACAACAGAACCTATACGTTCGCCTCGCAGCTGGGTTGAAGGAGCTATTTTTTCATGCGCACCTATCAGTGTATGGTCATTTAATTCGACGTCGCTTCCGATATCGCTCGCCTCACCAACAATGCTCGACGTAAGCTGAGATCGACTTCCGACCTTAACGCCTGCCATCAAGACAGAATCGCTCAAAATCACATTATTCTCGAGAACACAACGCTGACCCAGTGTTGCCGCGGAAAGGACACAGTCGTCGCCAATTATCGAACCGCCCCCTGCAATCGAGAGAGATTCAATCCGAACATTAGCCCCTAATGAAACTTCGCCATCCGATAAAAGACCAGGAATAACTTCGCGGAACTTATCGTCGCGACCAAAACGCATGGGATCCTTCAGGTAATCGCTATGCGCCAGTAGATATTGTTGGGGGGTACCAATATCGAGCCAGTAGGCATCCGATTCCAATGCATACATGGATCCTTGTCGGAGCACCAAAGGAAAAGTTTCACGCTCAATTGACACATTGATATCGTCTGGAATGAGTTCTAAGAAATCTGGCGATAGTACATATATTCCTGCGTTAATCCAATGACTAGGTGCACTTTCCCGTGGTGGTTTTTCGACAAAGGCGATAACTTCGCCATCTTCGCGCGTGGGCACAACACCAAACGCTGAGGGGTCCTCCACATACGTTAACGCAAGTGTGGCCATTGAAGAACGCGAATCATGAAACGCTACGAGTTCCGTGATGTTGAGATCAGTTAATACATCGCCGTTACATACAACAAAATCCTCGGTGCACTCTTTGGCAGCATATTTTACAGCGCCTGCAGTTCCGAGAGGTTTTGATTCAACGGCATAGTCAATGCGGATACCCTCAATCGGGTTCTCGTGAAAGTATTCTTCAAATGCATCGGGTAGGTACCCTAAAGAGAGAGTTACATCATCAATTCCATGGCGGGCAAGCCATTTAATCTGCCGTTCGATAAAAGGGATGTTAGCGATGGGAAGCAACGGTTTAGGGGTGTGAAGCGTCAGTGGACGCATCCGTGTGCCCTCGCCACCGACGAGAATGATTGCCTTCATATACTCTTCTAGTTTATTCTAAGAAAATGGGCCGCAAGGGCTATTGGTAGCCTTATTGCAATAAATATAAGTGTCAGCGCCTTCATCAATGCATTATTGTCATATTTTTTTGATGCAAATGTGTACAAACTTCGATGATGATGGAGTAAAAGCGTAATTGGAGTTCGAGACGTCGACACTCCTCCTACATGCATGACTCGTGATTGGGGCACGAATACATTTCTCCATCGATTAAGTCTCATCTTCCGGCCAAGATCGATGTCTTCGCAATACATGAAATAATCTTCATCCCAACCCCCGACATCATCGAGTGCATCGCGTCGGATAAAAAGCGCTGCTCCACTTAACCAACCGACATCACGAACATCGTCAGTACTTATACCGATATTTTTATACTTCTTCGTAAAACGATTGGAAGGGAAAAAAGTGCCCAGAAATGCATGACCAACCGCGTCAACCAGGGACGGTTCCTCGCGAGCAGATGGATAAATGGCGCCATTTGGTTCTTGAATTTTTGGTCCTACTATTCCCACGCCGTCATGTTCACTCATGTACTCGCATGCGACTTGGGCCGCATAAGCATCCAGCTCTGTGTCCGGATTGAGTGTAAGAACTATTGGTGAAGATGTATTCGCGATTCCCAAATTCGCAGCTCGAGCGTATCCGAGGTTGGCATGGGGATCAATAACCTGGACCTCAGGAAAATCGGAGTGAAGCGTTGTTCGTTCTTTGTCCCCTATACCATTGAGAACAACAACGATCTTTTCTGGAGTATGCGTTTGGATACGAAGCGAATGAAGACAACGAACAAGATGTTCTCCCGAAAAATATTCTACAAGGACAACTGAATATCGTGCGAGGCTTTTATGCAAGGGCGATTTTTCCATAACTATCTTCTACGATTTTATAGTTCTAGTAATTCTGCATGCGTTTAATGTGGTCGTCGAGCGATTCTTTCCATGGACGCATGATGATTCCCGTTGTTCTTGTCAATGCGTCAGTCGATAAAGCCGAATAAGCAGGACGGCGAGCAGGACGCTTAAGAGATTCTGCAGGAATACCCGAGAGATTATGAGGAAGGGAAAGTCGATTACAGATTTCTTTGCCCATTTCAAGCCGAGTAGTTTCCCCTTCATTCGCAACATGAATGAGCCCTGTAAGCCGATGGGTTGCACAATGCTGCATCACATGAGCAATATCAAAACTATAGGTAGGCGTGGAAATTTGATCATCGATCAGTGAAGTAATCGAATTGTCTTTGACGCCGTCGAGAACCCAAGAGAAAAAATCACCCTTAACATTTCCATATACCCATGCAACACGAAGAACGGTGGAGCGCGAATAGCTCAGAGCTTCATTGTCTCCCCCAAGCTTGCTTGTTCCATAAACAGATAAGGGATTCGTTATATCAAATTCACTATAAGGCCGCGCTGCATTTCCATCGAAAACAAAATCCGTTGAGAGATGGATGAGGTGGGCTTGAATGTTTTCGCAGCCTTGAACAAGATTACGAACCGCCAATGCATTAATAGCAAATGCATCCGTAGTGCGCTCTTCACATGCATCAACATTTGTCATCGCTGCAGCATTGATCACAAGATTAGGCCCCAGCTGAGAAAGTGCACCGAGAACGTCACTTCGCGAAGCAATATTCAGCTCGCTATGAGACAGAGACACAACGTCATTGCGTTTATCAGAAGAGAATTGTTCTACTGCTGCAGATCCAACTTGACCGCTAGCGCCTGTAATCAAAACCTTCACGAGGATACGGCCTTGCACCAGGATAAAATCACGCGATTAAGCCCAGGATTCTTCAACAATAGGAGCACGATCAACGAGGGGTTCCCACCATTGGCGATTATTGACATACCACTGGATAGTTTCCCGCACGCCACTATCAAAGTCGACCTGGGGCTCCCATCCAAGCTTGTTGCGCAGCTTCGATGAGTCAAGGAGATACCGGCGATCGTGACTTGGGCGATCAGGAACGATTGTTTTGAGCGATTCTGGTTTATCTAATTCATCAAGTATGACATCTGCAATTTCAAGAATGCTTTTCTCAACTCCACTGCCCACGTTATACGTTTCGCCTACTTGTCCATTAGCTAAGACAAGATCGATGGCGCGACAGTGGTCATCGACATGCAACCATTCGCGTTTATTGGCTGTTGTTTTATAGAGCGGAAGCTCCACATCGTTGATCGCCCGAGTTGTAAAAAGTGGAATAACTTTTTCAGGGAATTGGTATGCTCCAAAATTATTTGAACAGTTTGTAATTGTGATGGGCACTCCATAGGTTTCGTGGTAAGCACGCACTGCATGATCGCCACCAGCCTTCGAAGCATTATAGGGAGTTTGTGGACGATAAGGAGAAGACTCATTAAACGAGCCTGGATCGTTCAAATCGAGATCACCATACACTTCGCACGTAGAGACATGGTGAAAGCGTTGAACACCGACACGTCGACAAGCTTCAAGCAACGCTTGCGTACCCATAACATTTGTTTGAAAAAATAGCGTTGGATTAACAATAGCAAGCGAGTTATGGGATTCAGCCGCAAAGTTCACCACGATATCGATGGAATGCTCTTCAAGAAGTGTTTCCATTTTAGGACCATCGCCGATATCACCCTGCACGAAAGTGATCTTGCTTCGAATATCGTCCAGTGAAGGTTCGTTGCCGGCATAGGTCAACAGGTCAAGTGCCACTACAGAGTCATCAGGATGTTCATTTACCCAATAGCGCGTGAAATTACTCCCAATAAATCCGGCAGCACCAGTCACAAGAAGATTCATTTATGCTCCTTAGCATTCATTAATAGGGAATGAACCAGTATAGAAGAGTATGCCATCCTGAGTGAAACGAAGGATCTCCCTTGTAGTTAGGGTTGTCCCTTGGAAAAACGGTGAAATACAGAGAATCTCACATGAGATTTCTCATACGTTTTCCAAGGGGCGGCCCTCCCCTTAAAGCAACTAAGCAGCAGCAGTTCGTTCAGTTGTATCAAGTCTGCGGTTCATTGTCGCAATGCTGGCCAAGCCAGACAATGCTCGCAGTCGCTCATCCTTCGCTCCCTGTGATTATGCAGGACATTCCGTTTCAGTTGCAGCATTATTTGCCGTTGTTGCGGTTGGTTTTGTAGTTTGGGATGCTTTTGCTGTCGTTACCAACGCTTTCTTCGCCTCTCCCTTTGCATTCACTGATGTGAAATCATCACCTAACATCACAACGACATCAGCATCCGCAATAGCACTGTCTTGAACCAATTTTCCACCAACATATTTCGCGACTAGTGTCGCTTTTGCTTTATCGCTGCCTGAATAATGAACTTCCGTTGATGACCGTGAAGAGGCATTGCCTGTGCCTGCAGGAGCAAAACCAATATCTTGAAGGGATGCCATCGCGGTTGCTGCCGCGCCCTTTACTCCAGAGGCATTTAGGACACGCACCTTAACGGTTCCCGGGCGGGGAAGAGTGGTGGTCGATTCGCGAGAACTTGGCGTAGAAAAGTTACGTAGCTCAGCAAGCATGGGTTCTGCTTCAGCAGTTTTTACACCTAGACCATTAGAAATAGGCTTCGTCGGAAGCGTTTGAAATTGCACATGGGCGGGGTCATTCGGATCGACACCCTTGAAAGCATTCATCAGTTTGAAAATATCATCTTTCTTTAGATTCTGATCAACAACCAATTTTTCTAACACAGCATCTGCAACTTTGCGCCCTTTGATTGGGTCGGCAAGCGACTTACTTACGGCGAGACTCGCAACGCGCTGCATAAAAGCCTGCTGACGTTCGATGCGACCAATGTCTGATGTTGGGTCAATCTGCCATTTACCGTCGATATAGCGCTCGTAATAGCGAGAACGTACATACGACAATGCCGAGTCACCGTTTAACGGCAAACACCCTGACTTCATTTGCG
>CALMUU010000108.1 GCA_937872965.1 uncultured Actinomycetes bacterium | reverse complement strand
CCTTCGCTCCCTGTGATTATTAGTCGAAGCACCGGCAAAGCCGGATACTTCTCGCAGTCGCTCATCCTTCGCTCCCTGTGATTATCTGCCAGAGATGCAACTGCCAACTCCTTTCGTCCGAACGTCATTCCGAGCCTGCGAGGAATCTCCGCGCAGCGGAACCTCATACGACCGCTGCGCGGAGATCCTTCACTTCGTTCTGGATGACAGGTGCAAGTTCTGGATGACTGGCCCAAGTTCGGAAGACAGGTGCAAGTTTGGAAGGCTGCGGCCAGGGTTCCTATCTGCCCTTGCGTGGCAAATATGCTTGAGGTCATGTTTCACCGTGACGAAAGAACACCATGATATCGGTCGTGCTTCCCGCTTATAACGAATCTCACATGTTGCCCGTGACTGTTGAGCAGGTACATAAATTCCTCAGTGCCCGAGACGAAGAATTTGAGATTATTGTCGTTGAAAATGGATCCACAGACGACACGTCTCAGGTCGCGCAACTCCTCACGAAACAGTATTCCCATGTCGCATGTTTCCACCAGCCTAAACCTGATTATGGAAAGGCCTTACGTAAAGGTTTTCAAGAATCGCGTGGTGAAATCATTGTTAATTTCGATGTGGATTTCTATGATTTTGACTTTCTTGAACGTGCTGTAACCCTGATCCGTTCAACAAAGCACGATCGACCATCGATTGTTGTGGGAAGTAAACGAGCTGTAGGGTCGCGCGATGAGCGCACAGTCTTGCGACGATTCGCCACATTTGTCTTTTCTCTGCTTCTGAAAATTGGATTTGGTCTAGGGGTTACAGATACCCATGGCGTGAAAGCGTTTCACCGAGCCAGCGTTCAGCCCATAGAAGCACAATGCCTCTTTGGTATAGACCTCTTTGACACGGAGCTTATATTGCGCTGCGAACGAGCTGAGCTTGTAGTTATTGAGATTCCTGTCGAGGTAAAAGAATCCCGTCCCACCCGGTCACCCTTGATTTCTCGAATTCCACGGACGCTTAAAGGGCTCGCTGCTATGAGAATTCTCTTTTTTAAAGAATCCATCGTTCGACGTAAGAGCGATGCGCATGCAAAAATGCACTCGTGAAATTTATTGCAGGTCTTTTTGTCGAAAACATCAACTTCCGTAAAAACGAACAGGATTCAACGCGTATAGATATCGAGGGCGCATTCTTTTCATTTGCACCCCCGAGCTACCCCACCACATTTCAACCTCACCTCATCCTTCTCGTAAGTGCCGTGGGCTCAGACCGCGCAGCAGATACTTTGGTCGTTGAATTTTTAAAGGGTGAAGAGGTACTTGCTCGCAACGTTCAACCTTGCCCTGTTGAACCTGGAAAATTTGGGTACCGCTTAGTTAAACCAGAAATAGAATTTACGGAACCCACGACCGTAATTGCTCGGTGCACTTTGACCGAATCGCATGAAACAATTGATATTCCACTTATTGCGCTATAAAGAGAACGCTAGCCTTTTACAAAAACAAGGAGACATAATGTCATCTCAGTCATCGAGTCCAGCTCCACAAACTAATGGCGTCGAAGCTCGATGCGTTAATACTATTCGAGCATTGACAATGGATGCGGTGCAAAAAGCCAACTCAGGACACTCCGGCACACCGATGGCTCTCGCCCCACTTGCTCATGTTCTTTACACTCGTGTGTTGCGTCACGATCCAACAAATCCACAGTGGTTTAACCGTGACCGTTTTGTATTGAGTGCGGGTCATGCTTCGATGCTTCTCTATTCCACTCTTCATTTGTCTGGGTATGATCTTTCTCTTGACGACATTAAAGATTTTCGTCAATGGGGATCACGTACCCCGGGGCACCCTGAGGTGCACCACACTCCAGGTGTGGAAGTCACTACAGGCCCCCTAGGCCAAGGTTTTGCAAACGCTGTAGGTATGGCAATGGCAGAACGATATCTCCGAGGCACGTGTGGAGAAGACGTCATTAATCACCACGTTTTTGTTCTCTGCTCTGACGGAGATTTAATGGAAGGCGTGAGCTACGAAGCAGCTTCGCTTGCAGGTCACAATAAACTTTCGCACCTCATTGCAATTTACGATGACAACAAAATCACCATTGATGGATCAACCGACCTTTCGTTTTCGGAAGATGTGGCTGGCCGTTTTCGCTCTCAAGGTTGGAACGTCATTGAAGCAGGTGAAATTTCTGAAGATCTTGACGCTCTCGAACAAGCGATTAACCAAGCAAAAACAAATACCAATGCCCCGACAATTGTGATTGTCCGCAGCCACATCGGTTTTCCCTCTCCTCAGTTTACAGATACATCTACAGCACATGGAGCACTCACTAACGCTGAAGACTTGTCCGCAACGAAGGAACTTATGGGAATGCCTAATGAGGCATTTGTTGTTGATGAAGTTGTAATGCAATTTTATGCGGAGAAATGCCGACGCTATCGCGACGAGTCGACACAGTGGACTAATTCTCATAACACTGATCTTGTACAAAGTGTCATCGACGGGACCAATGCTGATCTTCAGAAACTATCTTCCGAAGATCTAGCTTCCTACTTCGCAGAGGAAGCACCCATTCCTGGCGATTCTGTTGCTACTCGCGTTTCGTGTAGTCAGATACTTTCAACTATTGCCCAGTGTTTTACATCACTTATCGGAGGATCGGCAGACCTTACAGGGAATACAGGCACAAAAATCAGCAATGCAGAGATTTTTCACCCGACACAATTGCAAGGTCGACAAATACATTTTGGTATTCGAGAACATGCAATGGCCGCTGCCGCAAATGGTATGGCATTGGGCTACAACCTGCGACCGTTTGTAGGAACGTTCTTTGTTTTTGCAGATTACATGCGACCATCGATCCGTCTTGCTGCATTAACACATGCTCCTGTCTTGTTTGTTTTTTCTCACGACTCAATCGGTGTGGGCGAAGACGGCCCTACGCACCAACCCATAGAACAGTTGGCATCATTACGTGCAATGCCCGGGCTGCAAGTTGTTCGGCCTGCTGATGGTTTTGAAACAGCAGCAGCGATTGAATATCATTTGGCTCATGCGGATGGACCCACGGCATTAATTCTCACACGACAGAACGTTCCGACACTAGAGAGCACTCGTGATCGCGCGCGGGAAGGAATTGCTCATGGGGCATACGCAATCAACGATGTAGTCAAGCCTGCAGTAATACTTGTCTCGTCAGGATCCGAAGTTCATCTTTGTGTCGAAGCAGCCGCCCAGCTCGCACAGCAGTCAATCGATGCTCGGGTAGTTTCACTTCCCTGCATGGAACGCTTTTTTGAACTCAGTGAAAATGAACAACAAAATCTATTTCCCAAAGACGTTCCTGTTGTCAGCATTGAAGCGGGTTCAACATTTGGATGGGCATCCATTGCTGATCAATCTATCGGTGTCGATCGTTTTGGTGCGTCTGCCCCGGGCGATGAGGTGTTTTCTCATCTTGGTATCACTACTCAGGCCGTAGTAGACGCAGCAACCAAAATAGTTTCACAATAAAGAAGGTAGTATGCGCTCATTGACAACACTTATCGAACGCGGACAATCCCCGTGGTACGACAATCTTTCTCGAGGTTTGATCCAATCAGGTGCATTGGCTGATCTTGTTTCACGTGGAATTGTTGGAGTGACATCGAACCCTACAATTTTTGATCAAGCTATTTCTTCTTCGCAGGACTATGACGATGCTCTTCGCTCCTGTAAAGAGCGCGGGCTCGACGCCACCCAAACTTACTGGGAGCTCGTATGCGATGATATCGCTGCAGCTGCCGACGTTCTTAAACCTGTCTATGATTCCACAGCAGGTATCGATGGGTATGTCAGTGTTGAAGTTTCTCCGTTGCTTGCACACAACACCGCAGAAACTATTGCTCAAGCCAATGAGCTCTTCGCACGAATCTCGCGTGACAATGTCATGATTAAAATTCCAGCAACACCAGAAGGTTTGGGTGCGATCGAAGCAGTAATAGCTAATGCTATTCCTGTAAATGTGACACTGATATTTTCGCAAGCTCGATATTGTGAAGTTGTTGCAGCGTATAAGTCTGGAGTTTCGGTTGTACTGGAATCGGGAGCCAATCCTCCTGCGAGTGTTGCATCTTTTTTCATTTCTCGCCTCGACACAAAAATTGATGCACAGCTCGAAAGCAATTCGCCATTCCTTGGTAAAGGCGCTATTGCCAATGCAGGAGTTGTCTACGGAATCTTTCAAGAACTTTTCCTAGAGGATTCCGCGCATTCGAATGCTCAACGTCCCCTTTGGGCATCAACATCGACAAAAAACCCGTCCTATTCCCCGACCTTGTATGTTGACGAGCTCATTGCCCCGTATACGGTCAACACGCTTCCTCATGCAACTATTGATGCGATTGAACATGCTGATAGCCACTACCCTTCAACAGATCTATCAGCAGGGCTAGAGGAACACACACGGATATTTAAAGAACTTGAGTCGTTGGTTTCCATGGATGCCATTATGAAGGAACTTGAAGATGAAGGTGTTGCTTCCTTTGAGAAGTCGTACCAGTCATGCATCGAGAGTATCTCGGCGCGTCTGGCTACTTTGTAATACTTTCGCCTAAACTATCGCTATGCTAACCACGGATGAAGCGTTTCGTTTAACGCGTTTTTCCTTTTCTGACCTTGCTGACTCTGCAAGCGCGATCCGTGATGATTTTTCACGTCATTTTATAACGTATTCTCCCAGCACTTTCTTACCCATCACCCATGTCTGTCGAAGCGGTTGTTCCTACTGCACATTTGTTCACGAACATAACCCCCAAGATTCACCTTTCATGCCTATCGACGATATTCGACGCGTGGGTGCTGAAGGGGTCGCCGACCTATGTGGAGGAGCACTTTTTACTTTGTGCGAAAATCCAGCGATACAAAGTGATGTAGCCACAGAATGGTTAATAAATCATGGATATCCGCATGTAATTGATTATCTTCTCGATGTCGCGCATGTCATGCTTGCTGAGTTTGAATTATTGCCTTACATTAATTCAGGCACAATTGCCGATAAAGATTTGCTTCGATTAAAAGATATCAGTGTTGCTCAAGGACTTATGCTCGACACCCTTGCTGGCCGACTTTCTGAGCCAGGTGGCCCCTATTATGGATCGCCGCACAAGTCCCCTGCCCGGAGACTTGCAACACTTGAAGCAGCTGGGCGCGTTCAGATACCTTTTTCGACTGGCATGCTCGTGGGGGTCGGCGATACACGGCATGAACGTATTGAAGGATTACTTGCTCTTCGTGATCTCAATGCTCGGTATGGGCATATACAAGAAGTAATTATCCGTAACTTTTTGCCAAAGTCGCCTGAGATGGATGAAGAGTATTTATGGAGCATTGCTGCTGCTCGCTTAGTTTTCGAAAATACGACACACATTCAGGCAAGCATTTCCCATGCCCGTTCGGTAACGGACCTGATTCGTGCCGGCATCGATGATTTCGGCAGAATTTCGCCTGTTGCAAGCGACGGTGTTCACGGCGAGAAACCATGGCCCCATCTCACCACACTTTCCACTCAGCTACAGACGGAAAGTAAGAGACTTCGAGCGCGAGCGCCGATATATCCAGATTATATTCAAAAACCTGGATTCGTCTCTGACCATCTCAAAGGTTTTATCAGTAAGTTGGTTAACGCCAATGGATATCTCGCACGAAGCCCCCTTGATGCAGGTGATGCAAATTTCACAAAAGGCAAAATAGAAGCACAGCTTGATTCTGCAAAAGTGATTGATCTCACTAAAGATGACGCGCAGAAGAAAAAAACCGGTAATAAAATGAGAGAACGAACAACGAATTTCCCCACGTCACGCCCAACTGCGTAATAGTTGGTTACTAGCTTTAATTTATGTCCTTACCCTTAAAGTCTCAGCTCAATGTTGTCGCGATTGGCAATGCGATAGTTGATATTGTTGCTTTTGCCGATAATTCCTTTCTCGATTCTCACAAACTCTCTAAATCAGCAATGCAGTTGTGTTCTCGTAAAGAGCAGGATGCACTTCTAAGCGAAGTCATTGTCCAGTCTTACGCTTCTGGAGGATCCGCTGCCAACACGATGACCACACTCGCTGGTCTAGGACTCCGCTCAGGTTTCATAGGAACCGTAGCGGATGACGAATGGGGTAAAACATTTAACAGCTCTCTTGAAGATGCACGCGTCGTCTCTTACGTGGAGAAAATCGTAAGTAAAGATATTTCGTCTGGGACATGTGTGGTGCTTGTCACGCCAGATTCAGAGCGAACAATGAATACTCATTTAGGTGCAGCAGCACATATCACGAAAGATGCTCTTGACCTTGAAGTAATCAGAGCAACCCCGTATCTATATATTGAAGGATACGCTTATGATCGAGATAACGAAAAAGCAACAGTACTTCATGCGATGAATATTTCACGATCAGCAAAGAACTCGGTTGCGCTTTCTCTGAGTGATGCAGCATGTGTTGAGAGACATCATCAAGACTTTTGTCAGCTAGTCAAGAAAGTGGATATTCTTTTTGCAAACGAAGCTGAGATATGTGCATTATTCGGTGTTAATGAACAAGTCGTGACTGAACAACTTTTACGAGCGAATAAAGAGGTTTGTGCTCCTCTTACTGTCGTGACTCAATCTGAGCGAGGTTGCTTGATCATGAATAATTCAACGTTCGTTTCACTTCCAGCTCGAGCCCCGGATACTTTGGTGGATCTTACCGGTGCAGGTGACCAATTTGCAGCAGGCTTTCTTTTTGGATTAATTAATAACTATTCCCTCGAACACGCTGGGAAATGTGGCATTGTTCTAGCCACCGAAGTTATATCTCGTTTAGGTCCACGCATTACCCGCCCCAAGCTAGAAGCATTTTCTCAGCTTTTTGCCGAAGAAGCTGTCTAATATTTGCTCATCATTGCACTAGCCTGGTTGACATATACCTCGATCAAATAATGAGAGCTCGTTCGGAGCAAAGGAGATCTTCTCGATGAAGCGCATTCCTCGATATCGCATTGGCGACCCAGAAATTGATGCATTGATTTCTGAGATTGTTCAACTAGCTGGAGGCGATGAACGCAATAACGATCTTGTTCAAGAGCTCATTACTTCTGCTCTAAGAATGAGCCGTGAACGTGCCGATCGTGGAGACTTAAAAATTGCGAGTGCCGCTCTTAAAGAGATGCGTTACGCTTTCAATGTCTTCGCTCCCTATCGCAATCGACGTAAAGCATCCATTTTTGGTTCTGCACGCACAGCAATTGACCATCCCCTCTACGATCAAGCTCGCAGTATGGCAGCAGAGCTTGTAAAGAATGACTGGATGGTGATTACAGGAGCCGGACCGGGAATTATGACTGCCGGCATTGAAGGCGCAGGGCAAGAAATGGCTTTCGGTGTGGGGATCAAACTTCCTTTTGAGTCCACAACATCTCAATTTATTACGGGTGATCCTAAACTTATTAACTTCCGCTATTTTTTCACACGTAAATTAATGTTTATGAAAGAAAGCAGTGGTTTTGTCCTAATGCCCGGAGGGTTTGGAACAATGGACGAAGGTTTCGAATTACTCACGCTTGTTCAAACCGGGAAGATGATACCCACACCTATTGTGTTTTTAGATGAACCAGGTGGGAATTATTGGAAGAAGTGGAATGAATTTATTATCGCCGAGCTCCTCGAAGATAATTACATCTCAGAAACCGACCTCAATCTCTATTTGGTGACTGATTCTGTTGTCGATGCAGCAAATGAGATTAAGGCGTTTTATAACAATTATCATTCTCAACGATTTGTTTCTGGTATTCTCACGCTTCGCATGAAGAATGCGATTCCCGATGCAGCACTCGCTGCTTTTAACAAAGATTTTGCTCATATTATTGTTACAGGAGAGATAGAACGATGTGAAGCAAGTGATGACGAGCGAGAAGATAATGATCATCTTGGATTAGCACGTTTGCGGATGAATTTTGATAAAAGACACTGGGCTGATATTCGTATGTTGATTAATAAAATTAACGAGTATTAATTTTCAGTCATTCTTTCGAGAACATCACATTCATGTATTGCCTTTTCAATGGCTCGTGAAATCTTTGCAGATTGTCGTTCCAGAGTTTTGGCGGTGTCATTGCCGCGATACACAGCATCACTAAGAAGCGATAGGGATTGGTCTCGTACGCGCTCACGTAAATCAACAAGAGTTTCTCTTATGTCATTCATAAATACTCCTAGAGGTAGAGTCCAGTTTCGGAAACGTGATCTGCATCAGCAACGGCGGGGATGTCGCGTTCGCGCAAAACGAGGAAAGTATCTCCGGAGATTTCTGCCTCGTGGCCGCTCTCCGCAGAATAAAGTACAAGATCTTTCGCTTTTATATGGCGTGCATTAGGCCCCACAGCCACGACTTCGCCCCAGTGCAGCCGACGATCACTATTCGCTGTCGCGGGAATGACAAGTCCACCTCGTGTTGCACGTTCTCCGTCTTCATTTGAGGGAATGATTAAGATCCTATCCCCCATCATTCGTAAATCAGGAGTGACTATTTTGGAAGTCATTGGTGTGGTCTCAGAGAGAGCCGGGTGCTTCATAAGACTTGTAATCTAGTTTCTTTTCGCAGCTCGCCTCTAAGTCAAACTACGCTAGTCGCATATGACAGCCGCTTCTCCTTCGTCTACACAACAGAACGAATCAGTTGATCAACCCTCGAAGCTGGCTGAAATTATTGCTTTATGTAAACCTCGTGTTATTGAGCTTCTTATTACAACTGCTCTACCTGCGATGTTTCTTGCATCTCGAGATTACCCAGAACCCCTTCGCATATTTGGTGTACTCGTTGGAGGCACACTGGCTGCGGGATCATCAAATGCCATCAATTCGATTCTGGAAAAAGATACAGACACGCAAATGAATCGAACACGAAATCGTCCTATGGCTCAAAATCGGCTGTCGTTAACCTTTGCTTGGTCAATCGCAATTCTTTCTCAGATTCTCGCTTTTGTGATTGTTTCATTAACATGCAATTTTATTGCTGGAGCTTTTACGCTGCTCGCATCTTTTGTATATGTTGTTATATACACCATCTGGCTCAAACCACGAACGGATCAAAATATTGTCATTGGCGGTGCTGCAGGAGCACTTCCTGTCATCATCGGTTACAGCGCTGTAAGCGGGAATGTACCGTGGCAAGCGCTGGTGATGTTTGCCATTGTTTTCTTTTGGACACCGGCACATTTTTGGGCATTAGCTATCTTTCATGAAGATGATTATCGCCGAGGTGGATTTCCTATGATGCCTATTACCCACGGAAGAAAGAAAACCTCGAAAGCCATGTTGTTTTATGCAATAGCAACAGCGGGAACATCTTTTTTTCTTATATTCGATCGTGATCTTGGTCTTATTTTTGCTCTGACTGCTGTTGTACTTGGGGCTTGGTTTTGTGCCGAAGCATTTGTATTAGCGAAAAAAGCAGAGGCTCTTCACCGGGGAACGTTTATGAGGTTCTTTCACATCTCTAATGGGTATCTAGCTCTTCTCTTTATTGCAATCGCCATTGACGCTGTAGTCAAATAACATGAGTAAACGGTGAAGAAGATGAAACCCAAGTATGCATTTGTACTAGCAGGCGTGATAGCACTAGCGCTGTTCATTATTTTCACGGGATATACATCGATTCTGAGTAATAATTCCTCAGGCACATCAATTGTAAGAACAAACACGAAACTAAAAGCATTTACTGCAACAACTCCTCTTGGTGATCCGTATGTAGCACCCAAGAATGAGGGAGTCGTTGTCTACGAAGCATTTGCCTCGTGGTGTCTCCCCTGTCGCCAGAGTGTCCCTGAGGCCATTTCCTTTGCAAAGAATCATCCAGATGTTCCTGTTATTGGCATTGCTTATCGCGACGTTTCTTTTGAGATTGCCAAATTTGAAAAGAAGTATGGATCTTTTGAGTCAACAATCAAATCCACAGGACAAATAGAAAAGAGTTTTGGTTTAAAAAGTATTCCGCAAACGCTATTTGTTGTTAACGGAACTATTCGATACCGACTCTATGGATCTCCGTCTGAAGAAGACCTGGATAATGTTCTCTCACTCGTCGAAGGAGAACTTGCGGGCAGCAAGGATCGGTAGAGCAACCGCTTGTATTGCGAGAGAAACTAATGCCAGTGTGGAAAATTCTTCAATTCCTGCAAGCGCACGTAAAAGAGAATGCAGAGCCCCCGAAGGCACAATATGGACAAGGTCCCGAAGTGTTGAAGGAAGACTATCTTCGTTACTAAAGCCTATTCCACCTAATCCCATCATGAGTATGTAAGCCAAATTTTGAAGTCCAAGATTTGTTTCAGCTTTCACGCTTCCCGCAATAAGCAATGCAATGCCGGCAAAAGAACACGAAGCAATCCAACAAAGCGGAAAAGCGAACACCCATTGAAGTTCGGGTCGCCAACCTAACACCAAGCCGACTCCGCTTAATATCAACAGTTGAACCGTTTGAAGCATAATGAGCGATACGATCTTCGAGATAACTAAGCCTTGACGTCCCAAGGGAGTCGTCCCTAGACGTACCAACACTCTAAAACGACGATCAAAACCCGTCGTAATACCGAGACTGACCAAACTTGTGGCTAACACTGCTTGAAGATAGGAAAAAGGAATTGCATGATCTGTTCCTGTTGAAGTCTGAGATAAAGCAACAAGGACAGCAATAGGAACAACAAGGTTAAGAATTAATGCTTCACTTCGACGGGCAGTAATTTTTGTATCTGCAAGAGCTAGCGCAAGGATCTTCTTCATTTGCTCGTACTTTCATCAGATGGTTGTGTTTCGTCTGTGAGTTCAATAAACACATCTTCCAGATTCTTTGATTGAGAACTAAATCGCGTGACAAGAAGATTGTGAGACTGCGCGTAAGCAGCAACACGCACAAGAAAATCCGGAGTGGGATCTACCGTCACTCGAACTCCTAGGGCACCTCTTTGCTCACACGATACTCCAAGGACGTGTTCAAGATCAGAAGAGACAACAGGACTCGCGAACTCCAGATCTACAGCATCTTGATGTGAAGATATCAAGGCCGCTGTGTCTCCTTGCGCTATCACTCGACCTTTGGAGACAATAGCGATTTCATCGCATAGAGTTTCTGCTTCATCCATAAGATGCGTTGTTAGCACGACCGTAGTGCCAGATGTTCGAAGTTCCTCAATAATTTCCCATGTCCGTCGACGCGCACGTGGATCCATTCCCACAGTGGGCTCATCAAGAAAAACGAGTTCCGGCTTTCCAATAATGGCTAATGCCAAAGAGAGCGATTGTGCTTGACCTCCCGAAAGTCTACGCACAATGGTCGTTACTCCTTTGAGGCCAACACGTTCCAACAAATCATCGATATCGAGCGACTGAGAGTAAAAAGAGCTGTAGAGAGCTAGGGCTTCTCGAGGCTTTAAACCGGGATTTATTCCCCCCTGCTGAAGCATTGCACCAACACGAGGAGCAATACGCATGTAATGCTTTTCAGGGTTTTCTCCAAGAACAGTGACACTTCCTTGATCGCTGGTGCGAAGTCCCAACATAATTTCAATGGCCGTGGTCTTACCCGCACCGTTTGGACCTAGGATTCCGAAGATTACACCTGAGGGAACGGTAAGAGAAAAATCATCAAGAGCTCTTTGTGTTCCATAGGTTTTACTTAGTGAGGAAGCTTCGATTACCGCAGTCATTACATTTCCCTCCAACACACGTAGCGTGCTAGATACTGTGCGAATTTAAGAATGTCACTTGATAGGTCTAACTTTTCTAAGGAGTTACTCGCTTGATCAAAGAGAGATGTGATGCGTTCTTCAACTGCAGCACGTGCACCACAAGCGTCTATCACTGAAACGATTTCTTCTATTTGTGAAAAAGTTAGTTCCGGATTTCCTCGAAGGTCAAGAAGGGTTTGGTCAGATCTCGAGCTTCGTTCAATGGCTTCAGCAATAAGAAGAGTGAACTTCCCTTCCCTGATGTCATCACCCACGGGCTTGCCTGTAAGCGACTCATCACCAAATATGCCGAGAATATCATCACGTAGTTGAAAAGCTTCTCCTAGCGGTTGCCCAAAACCAGACCATAAATCGTGAGGAGCACTTTCATCTGCGAGAAGCGAACCAAGTTGTAATGGTCTTTCAATCGTATACTTACCCGACTTGTATTGCGCAATAAGAGAAACTTTTTGCCTCGTAATCGAACTGCGGTACACGGCATCAAGATCCATTTGCTGACCTGCGAAGAGTTCTACTTTGAGTGCGTCATACACATCGAGACAACGAGCGGGTAAGCCTCGGGCAAAGCGGTCTGCATAGGTGTATGCGAAGTCTCCCGTAAGTACTGCCACACTGTTGGCAAAGTGTTCAATATCGCCAACATAGTCTTGTCTGGAATAATAAGCTTCAAGAAATTTGTGAACAGTCGGTATTCCTCGACGAGTGTCTGCTCGATCCATAAAATCATCGTGAATGAGAGCAAAGTTGTGGAGTAGTTCTAAGGCGCAGCCCACATTAACGATGTCATCATTAATAATGTCGGATGAACCAGCACGAAAGCCAAGGTAACAAAACGCGGGTCGTAAGCGTTTGCCTCCCCCATGAAAAAACTCGGTAAGTGCCGTCAAAGGTGCAGCAATTGATCCATCGATTGCGCTCCATTGAGTAATTTCGCTATCCAAAAAAGTGTCGATTTTATTTGTAATGGCCTCAACATAGGCGGTCAAATGAGCGCGCTCTGTTCCTATTTCCTCAAGTGTCACCGCACTACGTTAGCCTTGCTCTATGGAAAATGAGCAAATGACTCCATCTACAACCGTAGCGATTGCGGTCATTGATCGCCCAGACCTTTCTTTTTCGTATGCCATTGATACTGGAGTCACCGAATCGGGTATTAGTGGGGAAGAAAACTGCAGAATAGAGGTCTCCGAAGTGATCTTCAATCGCCTCCTCGATGGAACGTCAACATTTGAGCAGGAAGTCTCGACCGGTAAAATCACCATTTCTGGGGATAGCCGAGTACTTCGCGACTTAGGCAAAGTCTTTCGCTGCTAAACCTTTTTACCGTTGGAGCGCCAAAGACTCAACATATGAGTCTATATCACCAAAACACTCATGGGGCAGAAAGCGTTGTGTCGAATAAGACTTACAGGGTGAGTCTTTGGCGCTCCAACGCGTAAGCACAGGAATCGAGGCGTGGAATATTTACGCGATTCTACAAAGCGTGACTTCAACATCCATTGAGGCTTGTGGATTACCGTTAATGACACCTTTGACAGGCGCGATATCGGAATAATCACGGCCCCATCCCACAAGTACATGCCGTTCTGCCACAGCCATATCATTCGTTGGGTCAACACCATACCAATCGCCGAGCCATGCTTCACACCATGCATGCGATTCACCCAGAACAACCTCTCCAATGTCACCTTGATCAATAGGATAGAGATAGCCCGAAGCATATCGACAAGGAATGTCTGCTTGACGCATGATCGCCAAAGCTAAATGTACAAAATCTTGACATACGCCAGCACGATTACGCATAACATCGGAAGCTGTTGTGTTTACATGTGTAGAACCCGGTGAGTAGACGATCGAATCGCGAATCCATGAACAAAGTTTGTGTATCGCGATTCCAGGAGTTGCGCACTTTTTCATTTCCAAAACAATTTCTTCGTAAGCTTGAGAGTAATCAGTACATGCCGTGGCGCTGAGGTACTCACAAAACTTATCCTTGACCGAGGGTAGCTGTAAGCCTGACCATGAAATAGGTGCTTTGGCTGAGTGAGGAGCACCAGAAGCAGTTTCCACTAAAGAGTGTCCACTGACTTGCAATGTTTGATGAGGTTCTTCGATTGCAAACGAAGCAACGCGCGTACCAAAGTAATCCTTATAACGATAAATATTGGTTGCGGGAGTAATCGTGAGATTATGTTCCAGCGTGAATTGACGGGGAGTGTCGCGAGGCGTGATACGTAGTTCGTTGTGCTGTGAACGCAGCGGCTCTGCATATGTATACGTTGTGTTGTGATCGATCGAGATGCGCCAAGACATTATTGTCTCCATTCAATTGCATTGGTATGATGAAAATATGTACTTACCATCGAGCTATTAATGTAACCAACGGCTTTATGGAATTGTGCAACTTCTTCTAAAAGGTTTTCGTGAATCGAAGATATCGAGGCAAATTCAATTTCTGCACACATTCGGCCCAGCGCAAAACGAGGATCGGACTCAGAACCAATCGATGTATCTGTGTGCACAAGGGCTTGGGCTGAAGCCAAAGCCGAGCTTGCACTGGAAAGGATGCTTCGGGGAAATTGGGGCGCACGAAGAAGGAATTCAATGATACTTAGAGTGTCATGCGTGTCACCTTTGGCTCGCATAAATGCTTCAAAAGCACCACAGCTTCGCAACATCGTGATCCATGCACCTGCATCATCATCCATTCCACAACGAACGGCAACCATACGAGCAGTCATGTCGACGCGCTCAACACAACGGCCAATATTGAGAAAATGAAAACTGTCGTCGCGTGCCATTGCTTCATCGATGACTCCGTGAATAAGCATGCATCGATTCCGCACCCACTGAAACAGTTCATGCCGAGAACGCGTTCCTGATACATCAAACGTGTTGCTAAGTTCACCGTATGTTGCATGAATTGCTTCGAAGAGTTCAGCAGGGATCGTGTCTTGTACACCTTTTGCATTTTCACTGAGTTGAAATATCGTGTCAGAAATGGAACCCGGGAAATCAGAATCGAAACCAATGAAATGAACTGCTTCTTCAATATCGATGCGCTTTTGAGTTTGGGGCGAACCCATAACAGACACGAGATGATGAGCAAAAAGAGATGATTCACGAGGGTCATTTTGAAGCAGGTTGTGATAGTGAACATCTAGAAGGCGTGCTGTGTAATCGGCACGTTCAACAAGACGTCCGATCCAGTAACACGATTCTGCGATTCGAGAGAGCATAATCTTTTCCTTTTCTACTGCTGTTGTTGCTGTTGTTGAGCGAGAACAGCGCTTGAGTTATTAAGTGCATCTTCTAATACCCAGGTGTCTTTACTTCCGCCACCTTGTGAGGAATTAACAACCAAGGATCCTTTAGGAAGAGCAACGCGGGTAAGTCCACCCGGAACTGCCCATTTTGTATTTCCATCGTTGACGACGAAAGGGCGAAGGTCAACATGACGAGGTGAGATAGAAGATCCATCGTATGTAGGGGATGTGGAAAGTTGAATTACGGGTTGCGCAATATATCCACGTGGATCCGCATTGACGTTGACGACAACTTCATCGAGTTCTTGCGATGTGGCGTGAGGTCCAATTACGAGTCCATATCCTCCACTTGCGTCAACAGGCTTAAATACAAGACTATCTCGGTGTTCAAGCGCATATGCACGCGCTTCTGGATCATCGAGTCGATAAGTATCAACATTTTTAATGAGAGGCTTTTCGCCAAGGTAATATTCAATTATTGCAGGCATATACGAGTACACCAATTTGTCGTCGGCGACACCATTACCTACAGCATTCGCGATTGTTACATTCCCTGATCGTGCCGAATTGATGATTCCTGCGATACCTAACGTGGAGTGAGGAATGAACTGTAAGGGGTCGATGTAGTCATCATCAACACGACGGTAAATAACGTCGACACGCTTCATGGCTTGTGTGGTGCGCATATATATTTTGTTATCTCGAATAGTGAGATCTCGACCTTCAACAAGCTCCACACCCATTTGACGTGCAAGGAAAGCATGTTCAAAATATGCTGAGTTATGCACTCCAGGAGTCATAACGACCACCGTGGGATTATCAATTCCACGAGGTGCACTTGCAATTAATGCATTGAGAAGTTTTTGAGGGTACTCATGCACAGAGCGAATGTGGTTACTACTAAAGATTTCTGGAAAGACATGACTCGTTGCACGACGATTTTCAAGCACATAAGAAATGCCTGAAGGACAACGAAGATTGTCTTCGAGGACAACGAATTCACCGCTCTTGTCACGAACGAGGTCGATTCCCGCAACATGAATGCGGACACCATTACTGGGTGAAAATCCATGTACATTTCGGTGAAAGTGGCGTGAAGTAGCAACAACTTGGCGAGGAATAATTCCATCGTCGATGATATTCCCATCGTTGTAGACGTCTTCTAAGAACATTTCTAATGCGCTCACACGTTGAATAATGCCTGCTTCGATACCACTCCATTCCTTCGCGGTTATAATGCGAGGAATGAGATCCATTGGCCAAGGGCGTTCTTCTCCGGAATACGAAAAGGTGATGCCCTGATCGCGGAATGCTTGATCACGCAATTCTCCGCGCTGGTCAAACTCACGCAGCTGTAAGGCATTGAATACATTAAGAACTGACTCGTATGCTGCGCGGACTTGTCCATGCTCGTCGAACATCTCGTCGTATGTGAGAGATGTGTCATACGTTGAAGCAAAGTCGGTCATGGTCATCAAGGGTTCCTTCGTATGGTGAACAGATCGTCTTCTCGTCCGCTCGAGAATTTCCGTTTAACGCGATCTCACTCCGGGTGAGATTTCTGCTTGCTGTGATGATCTTTGCTCTGAACGCGCGACCGAGCGTGACAAACACTAGAGTAGACAAAATGAACACACAGTTTCTTTCTCTCGCAGCATCCAAGGCAAATGACGATACATATCACGTTGCAATTTGGGTATGGGTAACGGTATTAGTCGTAGTTCTGGGAGCTCTTCTCCTGGACTTACTGGTCTTTAACCGTCATGCCCACGCGATTTCCATGAAAGAGGCGGCCTATGCCTCAATTGGCTGGATCACACTTGGGGTTGCATTCGGTGTCTTTGTAACTATCGACCTCGGAGGAAAAGCAGGTGGCGAGTATTTTGCTGCATATATTCTCGAAAAAAGTCTTTCTGTAGACAACCTGTTTGTATTTGCTCTCCTGTTTTCTTATTTCGCTGTCCCCAAGGTTTACCAACACCGTGTACTTTTCTGGGGAGTTGTGGGGGCACTAATTTTTCGAGGAATCTTTATTGCGGCAGGTGCAGCGCTCATCACGCGCTTTGAGTTTGTTCTCGCGGTTTTCGGTTTAATTCTTCTCGTCAGCGCATGGAAGATGGCTTTTTCCTCCCACGAAGCAGTGGACCCGGAGAAGAATCCTATTTTGAGGTTAATGAGAAAACGCATTGCAATGACCAAGGAATATCATGGTCAAAAGTTTTTTACAAAAATAAATGCAAAACGATATGTAACTCCCCTGTTTGCTGTACTCGTCATTGTTGAAACAACAGATATTGTTTTTGCTCTCGATTCCATTCCTGCTGTATTTGGAATCTCGCGAGATCCCTTCATCGTATTTTCCTCAAATGCTTTTGCAATACTTGGTTTGCGAGCGCTGTATTTTCTGGTTGCAGGGTTACTTGATCGCTTCAGCGCATTGAAATACGGGTTGTCATTTATTCTTGCATTTATTGGCGTAAAGTTGATCGGTACTTTTTTCTTTAATTGGCATGCTCCTATTGCGCTATCTCTTGGAGTTATCGCTTCCGCTTTGACGGTATCGATTGTCTATTCTCTTGTACTGACTGCCCCCACTCCCGAAGAAGTTGTGCACAAGGGTGAAGGTTTACAAGAAGTCGATGAAGAATTCGCTGATCCTCCTGAGTAAGCAATCATGACTATTGATCTAGGACAAGAACTTCTTCCCGCTGCCCGCGTATTCATTGACCGACACCTCACTAATGCGAAGGAATGGTTTCCACATACCTTTGTTCCCTGGTCGCGTGCACATGACTTTGGTGAAAGCTGGGATCCTGAAACAAAGTTGCCCGAACCTGTTCGTGCTGCTTTATTGGTGAACCTTCTCACGGAAGATAACCTCCCCTATTACTACCGAACCATCTCGGGAAACTTTGGTCGCGATGACGCCTGGGGTGAATGGTCTCGCAGATGGACTGCAGAAGAGGCTCGTCATGCAATTGTCATTCGTGAATACTTACATGTCACCCAAGC